>NZ_VTDU01000001.1:0-266350 GCF_035615615.1 Acinetobacter sp. MD2(2019)
TGCATGATCACCGATAAACTGACGTTTACATATTTTGCATTGGTAATTTTGTTTACCATCCACTTTTATGCCATTTTTCTTTATACTGTCGCTCAGGCAGGTAGGACATTTGATGTGTAGAGTGATTAGCATTTCTCTATAGTATCAAATTCTTACCTGTTTTTTTATTTCAGCATACTTTTTGAAACACCACCAAAAAATAATCTTTATGTAAGGCCAAAAGGGCACCAAATGCAAAGCTTGGAGCTAAAAAACGATACGAATCATCTACTAAAAAAGTAAAAACCAACCTATTATTAAACAATGGATCCAATATAATTAGTATAGCAATTATAGTTGGCACTACTTTATTTCTTTGAAAAATACCAAACAAGTATAAAACAATCAAAAAAAGATAAGCTCCTATTTCATAGGGTATAGTCCACAAAGAACCATTAACAGCATTTTTATAGGGATTTTCAGAAAATAATCCTGGCAGCCCATATGAAATATTCATAAATATATTTTTATATATGTAAGAATAAACACCAATATTACTAAAATACTCTGAAACCTTTAAATTAGTAAGTATAGGGCCGACAATTAATGAGGACATTAAAATTACAAAAGTAAAAGCTGGCCATATTCTAAAAAATCGCGCAATACAGAAATTTATTATATTTCGTCGAACTAACAAACTATTTGTTACAACAAGCCCACTAAGAAAAAAAAATGACTTAACAGCTAAATCTCCAGAATAAGTATATCCAAGCAATCTTCCAATAGGATCTACAGCACCATCCATTGGAGATAAGGCATACGCATGCCCAAATATTACCGAAAGAGCAGCAAACAATCTAAAAATATCTAAATTATTATTTTCTCGCTTCAATGCTTTGGATAAAAACAAATCACTCACCTTTGACAATAATTTATAAAATATCAGTATATTACTTCAAACCGGCTTTGTTGCACAAATATAAAAAGGTTAAATTTCTCCTAGGTTTACTAAATTTAAGTGACAACTTGGGTATGAACCGTACCGGGTTTGTCGGAGACAGTTTATCTAAGTTAGGCCACCTGACCTAACGGATTCATCTTAGCATAGTACATCGTTTCATATTCAAATGGCGACACATATCCAATTGCACTATGTAGCCGTTTTTTATTAAACCAATCGACCCAATTCAATGTTGCTAGTTCAACATCGGATAGACCAGTCCAATCAGATTTCAAATATTCAATCACCTCCATTTTGTATAAACCATTCACTGTTTCAGCCAAAGCATTATCGTATGAATCACCTGTAGTACCGACAGAGGCTTTTACATTCGCTGCTTCTAGGCGATTGGTATAGCGAATCGACAAATATTGCACGCCTCGATCGGAATGATGAATCACATTCTTTGGCATACCTCGATCATGTAATGCTTGCTCCAGTGCATCGAGGACCATATCAGTGTTCATACGTGTTGAAACCTTCCAACCTACGATTGCTCGTGAAAACACATCAATAATAAATGCGGTATATACCCAGCCTGAATGGGTCTGAATATACGTAAAGTCAGCGACCCAGAGGTTATTCGGATGTTGTGCTGTAAAATCACGTTTAACTAAGTCATCTGCACGTTGCTGTTGCATTAATCGAGCAACACGGCAACGTGCAATAGAGTAGCCTTCTTTCTTCAATTGCTCCCAAACTTTACGAATGCCATAACGACCTGAACTATCACGCCATATTCGTTTAATTTCTTCTGCATAATGCTCATCATGCAAAGCTCGTTTAGAACGTTTATCGGGATGATCATTGAGGTATAAATGCCGATAGTACGTTGAAGGTGTGATTGGTAATATTTTGCAAATACCTTCAACGCTATACCGAATTTTATTGTTGTGAATGAAATCGACCATTATTTGCGTGGGCGGTCGAGCTCCGCCTGGGCGAAAAAAGCGGCTGCTTTACGCAGAATTTCATTTGCTCGCTGTAGTTCTTTATTTTCACGCTCAAGTTTTTTAATACGTTCTTGATCAGACATCTGTTGAACTTTGGCAGGATTTTGGAGATCAAGATGTTTCTGATACCAAACACGTAATGTTTCAGGTGTACAACCAATTTTAGGAGCAATGGCAGTGATTGCAGCCCAATTTGAGGGATAATCTTTTTCAGATTCTAGAACTAAGCGAACAGCTCGTTCTCTGATTTCAGGGGTATAATTTGATTTTTTCATCGCAATAGTTTCTCAGAACATTGAGTCTCCGACAAACCCGGTACGGTTCAACTACCATGTTATATTTGTTCAACAAAGCCAAACCAAACTGAAATTATTCTATTGAATCTTTGGGCTTGTGTTTTAAAAACTCGGCTCAATATTATTTAAGAATTCATTTTTAATACTTAAACAAGGATCATCCTATGGATCTTTTAAAAATTGCCCAAGAACGCTATACCACCAAAGCTTATGATCCGAATAAAAAAATCTCCCAGACCGACTTAAATGCCATTTTAGATGTTCTACATTTAGCGCCATCTTCAATTAATATTCAGCCTTGGCACTTTTTAGTGATTGAAAGTGATGCCGCGAAACAACGTGTCACCCAAGCCATGACTGGCCCTTATGCCTACAATGCGCCTAAAGTTTTAGATTCATCGCATACTGTGGTGTTTTGTACGCGTAATGATGTGACCGATGAATATCTAAATCAGTTAGTCCAACAAGATGCCGCAATTGGCCGTTTTAAAGATGCCGCAACGCAACAAGCTCAGGCTGAAGTGCGTAAAGGCTATGTGGATCAATACCGCGCAGCAGAAGGTGGAATTACCCGCTGGATGGAAAATCAAACTTTTATTGCTTTAGGTGAAGCTTTATTTGCCGCTGCGGCATTAGGAATTGATTCAACCCCAATTGGTGGTTTCGATGCCAAAACTTTAGATGCGGAATTTAATTTAACCGCTCAAGGTTTCACAAGCTCTGTGGTTTTAACCTTAGGTTATCGCAGTGAAACCGACTTTAATGCAACTTTACCAAAATCGCGTTTAGCTAAAGAACAAATCTTCACCACGCTTTAAAAAATAAAGATGACTTAAAGGTCTGCTTTAAGTCATCGCTTTTGCTAAGCTTAGCACACCCAATACGCCCGCAAATAATCCTAGATACGTCAGTCGATTTGGCTTTTCTTTAAATATAAGCATGCCTGCAATCGCACCAAAAACAACCACACTCATATTCATCAGCATAAACACTAGCGCTGGCGAGTCTTTTAATTGCTGATGTGCCTGTACATATAATGCAATGTTGGCAAAGTTAAACGCCCCCAGTAACAACCCTGCTGGAAGATTTTTAAATTGCCATGTGGTTTGTGGTTTAATGCACTGAGTCAGTGCAGTTAAGACAAATGCCACCATAAAAATTAAATTCAGACTTAAGGTAAAACTTTGCCCCAAACTACTGTTATATTTTAATAAAATGTCGACTAAAGCATAGCCAACCCAAACCAGAATTAAAAACCGAATACTATTTTTATGTGTTGTTACCGCTGAAGCTTGCTTGGCAGCCAGTAAACATCCTACCGCCACGAAACCCAATCCAATGCCGCATAATTTTATGAAGCTAAAGCTTTCATTAAAAATAAAATAGGCTGCTAAAAGTGAGAGTACCACAGAAAGCCGCTGTGCAATTTCTGTTTTTACCATGCCTGCATAGACTAAAGATTGTGCTAAGCATAAGAAAATGAATGGAAATAACATCCCCAAAGCAGCAATAAGCCACCAAGGCGTTAAACTTGGATGAGCTACGGCTTGTAAAATGTTTGGCTTGAACCATACAAAACACAACACGCTTGCGGCAAAGTAATTCCACATCACCATTTGCAGCGCATTAAAACCCATGGTTTTAAAATATTTAACTAAAATGGAAACGGCAATACTACAAAATGCAGCACAGAAAATAAGAATCATATCAACAACCTAAGGCAATTAAAGTATGAATAACACGACTTTAATTGCCGTTTAAAGCTTAAAAAAATGCACGAATACTCATAAGGGTACGATAAATTCCCCACAACAAAGGAATACCAACCGCAAGCCACGCCAAAACCACCCAAATTTTAGCTGTTGGCTGACTAATCAACACCATACCTGTTGGTTGATTTTTTTGTTCAATCATTTGATTTTGTGCTTCGGCAAGCTCTTGCTCAGACATAAAGTATTTGGCTGCAATTGGTTTAATCATTAAATTACAGATCAACCCAATGCCCAATAAGCCCGCTAGAATAAACATGGTTTGGTTATAAACCTGACTTGCAGGAATACCTAAACTCAATTGATAATCTCGCATATTATTTACAACAACGGGCCCAATGACCCCTGCCGTTGCCCATGCCGTCAGTAAACGCCCATGAATGGCACCCACCATTTGTGTTCCAAATAGGTCAGCCAAATAAGCAGGAACCGCAGCAAAACCACCACCATACATACTAATAATAATGCAGATGGCACTCACAAATAAGAATTTACTTCCCATCGCCGCTAAAAAAGGCAGACTGATATACAGGATAATCCCTAAGATAAAAAATACATTATAAGTGGTTTTGCGCCCAATTTTGTCCGACAGACTGGCCCACGCAATGCGCCCACCAATATTAAATAAACTTAATAACGCGGTAAAACCCGCTGCAATGGCCGCAACCGCTTTTAATTGACCTTCATTTAATTGTGAAAAAGATAATGCCTTACCCAATAAATTGCCTGCAAAGACTTCTTGCAGCATTGGCGATGCCATACCAATAATTCCAATTCCTGCGGAAACATTCATACACAGAACCAACCACACTAACCAGAATTGCGGAATACCCCAAATACGGTCAACATGCACATGGTGAGGTGTAATCAGCCCAGAAACTGTGGCTTTCGGCTGCCAATGTTTGGGTTTCCAGTCTACTGCCGGAATTCGGTAAGTTAAAGCCCCTGCCACCATAAAAACAAAGTAGATCAACGCCATAACAACAAAGGTTTGCGCAACACCCACACTGCTTGGTGATGAAAAATGCGACATTAATTCTACGGCTAGAGGTGAGCCAATCATCGCACCACCGCCAAAACCCATAATTGCCATACCCGTTGCTAAACCACGTTTGTCGGGAAACCATTTAATTAATGTGCTTACCGGTGAAATATAGCCGAGTCCTAAGCCAATACCACCAATCACCCCAGAACCGAGGAGCATTAACCAAAATTGGTGCAAATAAATACCTAATGCGGAAATAAGCATACCGCCACACCAACACACCGCACTCAATAAACCCGCTTTGCGTGGCCCAACTTTCTCTAACCATCCGCCCCAGATTGCAGCAGAACTGCCCAGCAGCACAAAAAATAAAGTGTACATCCAACCTAAAGTTGAAACTTTCCAATCACAACTGGCAATAAAAAGCTGCTGAAAAAAACCGATATCGGCTGCGCAGGCAATCGGTTGCGAAATACCTAATGCTTTAGACAATGGCAACCAAAATACAGAAAAACCATAAGCCATACCAATACATAAATGAATGGCTAAGGCCGCAGGTGGAACAAGCCAACGATTAAAACCGGCATTGGCAATAATACGTTGTTTGGATAAAAATGGCGGGGACACGGACTGTGTTGATGATGGCATGAAAATAACTCCTTTTTTCTGCCATTGGATATACACGATTGTTACAATCTTGTCCAATCAATCAGCAGTGTTTTAAAAAAGGAGTGTTCCCATCTTGCCTATAATATTGAGCAGATACCCAAAGAATAGAACTAAACCGCTAAGTATTGGTTAATTAAATACAAAAAAGTTCACTTTAGGCTGGGTTAAATGCACCTTTAACTGCGCCACAAGAAATTGAATATCTGCCAGTGTGGTATATGCACCGAAACTAAAGCGAATAGAATGCGATGCCGCTTCTGCTGAACGACCTAAAGCCAATAAAACATGCGAAGGAGCAGCATTTTTTGAATTACATGCAGAACTGCTTGAAACAGCCGCCAATTGTTTAATTTTTTCAGTCAAACTATTGGCATGTTCACCCACAAAACTCACACTTAAGTAATTTTCAACGCGTTGCTGTGGATGACCATTTAACACCACATCGTCTAATTGTTGTAAGGCTTGCCACAGCGCTAAACGTAGTTCTGCTAGGCGCTGTTGCTCGGTTTCTAATTTTTGTTGCGCCAATGCAAAAGCGGCGCCCATTCCAACAATTTGATGGGTGGCTAGAGTTCCCGAACGCAAACCTCGTTCATGACCACCGCCATGAATTTGGGTACATAACTTGGGTTGTACCGCCTGACGCACATATAACGCACCAATCCCTTTTGGCCCATAGACTTTATGCCCAGACAAACTTAATAAGTCGATATGACAGGCATCTACATCAATTTTAATTTTTCCTGCAGCTTGTGCAGCATCCACATGAAATACAATTTGATGTTGTTTTGCCAATGCGCCAATGGCGGCAATATCCGTCACCGTTCCTATTTCGTTATTCACAAACATTAAAGAAATAAGCACAGTATTGGGTTGAATTGCGGCTGCAACTTGTTCTGGCGTAATTAAGCCCGTATCCGCTTGTGGCTGCAAATAGGTGACTTCAAAACCTTGTAGCTCTAGCGCAGCACAAGTATCTAAAATGGCTTTATGTTCGATTTGACTGGTAATAATATGCTTTTTTTGTTGCGGATATTGTGTCGCAATGCCCTTTAACGCCAAATTATTCGATTCGGTTGCACCTGAAGTCCAAATAATTTCACTGGCATCTGCATGAATCAAGTTTGCAATTTCCTGACGCGCATTGGCCACCAGTTTTTCAGCATCCCAACCATAATGATGCGACTGCGATGCAGGATTACCAAAATGGCCATCGAAAGCTAAGCACTGCACGACTTTTTCAATCACTTCAGGCAATACTGGCGTGGTTGCAGCATAATCAAGGTAAATCAATTTGTTCATTTTGTATCACAATATGCAAGCGAGTTTTAACTAAAGGAAGTATAACGACAAAAAGATTTATTTTTCTGCTTTAAGTCATCATTATTTCTGATAAAAATACCATAAAAACAGATTAATCAATCAAAATTCAAATAATAGATAAGATATGATGATCTTATCTATTATCATAAAAACGTATTTATTTAAAATTACCCATTAAAAATTGCTTTAAGCGTTCACTTTTAGGATTATCCAAAATTTCTTCTGGATGACCTTGTTCTTCAATTTTACCCTGATGTAAAAAAATCACCTGATTCGAGACATGACGCGCAAAGCCCATTTCATGCGTAACTACAATCATCGTTCGCCCTTCTTCTGCCAAACTTTGCATGACTTTAAGTACTTCTCCCACCAATTCAGGGTCGAGCGCACTGGTCGGCTCATCAAATAACATCACCTCGGGCTCCATGGCTAACGCACGCGCAATGGCAACACGCTGTTGCTGCCCACCCGATAAAAACGCTGGATATTTCCCTTCTACTTCCTCACCCAAACCAACTTTTCGTAAATATTGACGCGCGCGCTGTTCGGCTTCATTACGTTTAACGCCAAGCACATGAATCGGGCCTTCCACTACATTTTCTAAAACAGTCATATGCGACCATAAGTTAAAATGCTGAAATACCATCATGAGTTGGGTGCGCATTTTTTGTAATTGCTTTGGATTAATTGGCTTTAAATTGCCTTTCTTGTCATAAACCGTTTCTAATTTTTCACCGTTTAATTTAATTGAGCCGTTGCTCGGTTGTTCTAAAAAATTAATGCAGCGCAGTAAGGTACTTTTACCCGAGCCAGACGAGCCAATAATACTAATCACATCTCCGGCTTTGGCGTCTAAAGACACGCCTTTAAGCACTTCGTTGTCACCAAAGGTTTTGCATAAATCACGAATCACCAGTTTTGTTGAATCTGTCATTTCGTTACTCCTAATGATTCGATGGTTTTAAAAACGCTAACCAGCGTTGTTCCAATTTACGGAATATCCCAATAAGGATAAATGCCAAGCAAGCATAAAGCACTGCGGCAATACCAAAGGCATTAAATGTTTCATAGGTTGCAGCATTGACATCTCGAGCAATTTTTAAGATGTCTGGTACAGTTGCGGTAAATGCAATTGTGGTTGCATGTAGCATTAAAATCACTTCATTGCCATAAAAAGGCAACGCACGGCGCAACATTGAAGGAATGATAATACGTGTATATTTCTTCCACGGCGACATGCCAAAGGCTTGCGCAGCTTCAATTTCACCGTAAGGAATAGCGCGAATTGCACCCGCAAAAATTTCGGTGGTATATGCCCCAGTATTTAAAGCAAAAGCCAAAATAGTACAGTTTAAACCTTCTCTAAAAAACTCATCTAATAATTGATGGTCGTGCACAAAATCGAAACTGTAAATGCCTGAATAAATAATCAGTAATTGCACATAAAGTGGTGTGCCACGAAAAATATAAGTAAATAACCACACTGGACCACGCACAAATGGATTATTTGAAACGCGCGCAATCGAAAGCGGTACTGCAAGGATAAAACCAATGGCAATCGATGACACCAGTAACCACGATGTCATGGCCACACCGGTCATTTGCATTCCGTCTGTCCACAAATAGGACTTCCAATATTCTTGAAGAATCTCAATCATAGTTGTCCCTTTTTCACACCAGCAGAATATCGGTGCTCAAGCCACCATAAAACGCCATTTGAAACCGTGGTAATCGCTAAGTAAATGACAGCAGCAACCACACTAAAATAAAAAATCTGCATGGTATTACGCCCTGCATCTTGGCTAATTTTCACAATATCAGTCAGACCAATGAGTGAAACCAACGCTGTGGCTTTAATTAAAACTTGCCAATTGTTCCCAATCCCCGGTAAAGCAAAACGCATCATTTGTGGAAATAAAACCCGTCTAAACACTTGAAAAGACGTCATTCCATAGGCAAAAGCCGCTTCAATTTGCCCTTTGGGTACCGATTGAAATGCCCCACGAAATGTTTCGGTAAAATAAGCCCCATAAATAAATGCAAGTGTCACGACACCTGCCACAAATGGATTAATATCAATTTGTTCCATATTTAATGGTTCAGTAATCGCATTTAGTCCAAGTTGTAAGCTGTAATAAAGCAGCAGCATAATGACTAAATCGGGAACGCTGCGAATGAGCGTGGTATATGCCGTTGCAACATAACGCACAATTTTAATGCTAGATAGCTTACAACTTGCACCAATTAAACCCACTAAAACCGAAAGTACGAGCGATAATAGTGCAAGTTGAATTGTCATCCATGTTCCGGTCAGCAGCACTGATCCATAACCAGACAAAAACATACTCATCATCTCCTAGTGAATCTATAAATTTGATATTGATGAGGATTAACACAAACAAAAAAGTGTCGGTACTAGACCGACACTTTCTAGAAACTTAATAGATACTAAATGGGAAATATTTTTTCTCAATTTTTTTGTATGTGCCATCAGCAATAATGGCAGCCAATGCTTTGTTAATATTGTTACGTAAGTCGGCATCTTCTTTACGTAAGCCAATTGCAGCACCCACACCTAAAGTTTTTGCATCGACCACATTTGGGCCGGCAAATGCAAATACTTTACCTTTTGGTGATTTTAAGAAACCGGCATCAACCATAATTGCATCTTGTAAAGACGCATCTAAACGGCCAGAAACCATGTCTTGATATAAAACATCTTGGTTTGGATAAGGAACAACATTCACACCTTTAGGCGCCCAATAAGCCTTTGCGTAGCTTTCTTGCATAGTGCCTTGTTGTACGCCTACACGCTTACCTTTTAACGATACTGCTGTTGGTAACAACGGCGAACCTTTTTTCGCAATCATACGCGTTGGCGTGTTGTAAATTTTATTACTGAATGCAATTTGTTTTGCACGTTCTTCAGTAATGGTCATTGACGATAAAATGCCATCGAATTTCTTGGCTTTTAGCGCAGGAATCATGCCGTCAAACGAGTTTTCCACCCAAACACATTTCGCTTTTAAATGTGCACAAATGGCATTACCCAAGTCCACATCAAAACCCGTCAATTTATTGTCTGGTGTTTTGTATTCAAATGGTTGATACGATGATTCCGTTCCGAAACGAATCACTGACCAATCTTTTGCTTGTACATGTGTTGCAAATGCTGCAAGCATGACAGTTGCTGAAACGAGCACTCGCTTTTTCAAATTTTTCATGTAACTTTTTTCCTAAAAATGATTCATCGAAAAAAATAAGATGTGTCAAACGCACCAATCTTTGACTTTATCTATTAGCAAATTTTGTACCAAATTTAGAAATTGCGCTTAATTAATGCATTACGCCGTATTTTGCTCTAGTAAATAATAGACCATGTCCAAACTTGGGCATACATAACCTAATGCCGTCATGGCGGCGGTAATTTGCCCACGATGATGGGTGGCATGATTAAAAACATGGAATAAACTTGCCACAAATGGCAATGAAACGTTTAATCCGATAGATGTGGTGTAATGCAGTTCTTTATCAGGCTTGGTTTGCCCCAAACCATTCACAAAAGTTTGCCATTTGAGCGTTGTGTCTAAATACTGCTGCATTAATTGCTGCCGGTCAGATTCAACCACAGTATTAAGTGCCAAAATAGGTGTTTGCTGCTGCATAAATCGAGCCAACCACAAATCGCGCTCGCCTAACAATAAATGGTTCAATGTACCAAAAATGCTTTGAAAAAATAGCCCAACCTGTGCATGAAAATCGGAATCGGACACCTGTTGCAAACTTAGCATTAAACGTCTAGTCGCCCAAACATGATAATTGGCAAAATATTGAACGCTTTGAACATCCATTTTTGATACTACTAAAATATGATTAAGTTGTTTTACATGAATTTTTTGTTTTCTGCGAGACATCGGCAATAAAAAAGCCAGTTGAATCAACTGGCTTTTTTCACATTACAATTTTTTAAAATTAATAATGCTCAACCATTTTCTCTAAAGAAATTGGACGAATTTTGTCGGCATTCCCCGCAGTACCAAATGCTTCGTAACGGTCGATACATACTTGTTTCATTGCATCAACAGTTTTAGCAAAGTATTTACGTGGGTCAAACTCGGCTGGGTTTTCCGCCATAAATTGACGAATAGAGCCTGTAGAGGCTAAACGTAAATCGGTGTCGATATTAATTTTACGCACACCATGTTTAATTGCTTCAACTAACTGTTCAACTGGCACACCATAAGTTTCGCCAATTTTACCGCCATGTTCGTTAATGATTTTTAACCATTCTTGCGGTACAGAACTTGAACCATGCATTACAAGGTGAGTATTTGGTAACGCTGCATGAATTTCTTTAATGCGGTCAATGGCCAAAATATCGCCTGTAGGTGGACGCGTGAATTTGTATGCCCCGTGAGATGTACCCACGGCAATAGCTAAGGCATCAACATTGGTGTCGGCAACGAATTGCGTTGCTTCTTCAACAGATGTTAAAAGCTGTGAATGGTCGAGTACGCCTTCTGCACCCACGCCATCTTCTTCACCTGCCATACCGGTTTCAAGGCTACCTAAACAACCAATTTCACCTTCTACAGACACGCCACAAGCATGTGCCATTGCCACAACACGGCGAGTCACATCAACATTATAGTCGTAGCTTGTTGGTGTTTTACCATCTGTACCTAATGAACCATCCATCATGACTGAGCTAAAGCCCAATTGAATTGAACGTTGGCAAATATCAGGGCTTGTTCCGTGATCTTGATGCATTACGACAGGAATATGTGGCCATTCTTCAATTGCTGCTAAAATCAAATGGCGTAAAAATGGAGCGCCAGCGTATTTACGCGCACCCGCAGATGCTTGAACAATAACTGGAGAATTTGTAGCATCCGCTGCTAACATAATTGCTCGCATTTGTTCTAAGTTATTTACGTTAAATGCAGGCACGCCATAACTGTGTTCAGCCGCATGATCTAACAACTGACGCAATGAAATAAGAGCCATAATTTCCTCCCAAATAGTGCCATATATTCTACATGTTGATGCTGAGTAATTCAGCATCAAATTTAATAAAAATAAAAAAACCCTCGTATTTACGAGGATTTTAAATAAAAAAACAACAGATTATGGTGCTTTGGCTTCTGAGGCTACGTCAGAACTTGCAACATCGGTATTTTTTTCATCTAACACCGGTTTATCCAAAGCATCAATTTTAGCTTGTTGATCGGCAGAGGTGGGTTGGTCTGCCACGTCTGAAGCAGAAGCCGCCTGCGATTCATCTGACTTTTTCGAACATGCCGTTAACGCCAATACGGCTGTACATGCCAATGCCACAAATATTTGTTTTTTCATAAAATGCTCCAAAAACTTAAGCGCGCTCAAGTAAAGCGGCAACCGCAGGCAAGGTTTTTCCTTCAACAAACTCTAAGAATGCACCGCCACCGGTAGAAATATAACTAATTTCTGAGGCCACATTGTATTTATCAATGGCCGCCAAGGTATCACCGCCGCCAGCAATAGAGAATGCATCACTTTGTGCGATTGCAAGCGACAAAGTTTTTGTTCCTTCGCCAAATTGATCAACCTCAAATACACCGACAGGTCCATTCCAAAGAATAGTCTTCGATTGTTTCAGTAATGTTGCAAAATGTGCAGCTGTTTCTGGACCAACGTCTAAAATCATGTCGGTATCGGCCACATCTTCAACTTTTTTTGTTACAGCGTGTACTTTTGCAAGTGAACCTAAAAAGTCTGAAAAATCAATTTGTGTGGCATCGGCAACAACCACATCGGTTGGTAGTGGCACACTGACTTTTGCCGCAATTTGTTTGGCTGTTTCAACCAAGTCGGCTTCATACAATGATTTACCCACGTTAAAGCCGGCCGCAGCTAAGAAGGTATTTGCAATTCCACCACCCACAATTAATTGTTCACACAGTGGCGCAAGCGAGTTTAAAACATCTAACTTGGTTGAAACCTTAGAGCCGGCAACAATGGCGGCCATCGGCTGTGCTGGTGTTTGTAAGGCTTTACCCAGTGCATCTAATTCTGCTGCCAATAACGGCCCTGCTGCTGCAATTTTTGCACAGCGCGCAACACCTTCGGTTGATGCCTCTGCACGGTGTGCAGTTCCAAACGCATCCATAACAAAGACATCGCATAATGCAGCGTATTTTTCTGCAAGTTCTGCTTTATTTTTCTTTTCACCAACATTAAAACGCACGTTTTCAAGCAAAACGACTTGTCCCTTTTGAACATCTACGCCATTTAAATAATCTGTGATTAATTCAACATTTTGTCCTAATGCTTTGCTTAAGTAATCCGCAACAGGTAATAATGATTGTTCAGCTTGCGGTTCGCCTTCAACAGGACGTCCTAAATGTGAACAGACCAAAACAGCCGCACCCTGTTGTAATGCCTGTTGAATGGTTGGCAGTGCTGCTTTTAAACGAGCATCGCTTGTAATTGTTCCATTTTTGATAGGTACGTTTAAATCTTCCCGGATTAGTACGCGTTTTCCATCAAGTTCAAGGTCCGTCATGCGCTTAAAGTTCATGTAATCCTACTCTTGTGCTGTTATGAAATTTTAAAATGGTGCCATTTTATTTAATTATACCTAAAAATGGTGTTTGCTGCAGTCCATTCTCTAAAAACTCACAAAATTTATCCATGCAGATTTTTATTACTTTAGGACTATTTGATCGCTTAGATTTCGATGTATGATCGAAGATCAACAAAATTATGCACCATTGATTATGTCAGCTATTCATCCCGATCCAAGTATTAATCGTTTAAACGTTTTTGGACAAGCTTTAGCAAGTTGTTGTTTTGACCCTATTACAGGTTATTTTCGCAATGGATTTTGTCATACCGCACCCAGCGATTTAGGTCAGCATACCGTATGCGCGTTAATGACCTCGGAATTTTTGAACTTTTCACAAAAAACGGGCAATGACTTAATTAGCCCACTGCCTGAAGTGGGTTTTCCGGGATTAAAACCGGGCGATTTTTGGTGTATTTGTGTGACACGCTGGATTGAAGCCTATGAAGCAGGTTTTGCGCCGCAACTAAAATTGCAAGCATGCCATCAATCTATCTTAAGCTATGTCCCTTTGGATGTTTTAATGGATTACGCGGTTTAATGAGTCAATTCGATTTAATCTTAGCTTCGAGCAGCCAAACTCGTCAGCAATTAATGAATCGTTTAGGTCTGCCTTATCAATGTATTTCACCGAATATTGATGAGTCGAGCCAAAACGAAACCCATGCAGATGATTTAGCCAAACGACTTGCTTTTGAAAAAGCACAATGTATTGCCAAGCAACATCCACATGCAGTGGTGATTGGCTCAGATCAGGTCGCGTGGCGCATAAACCAACCACATGAATTTATTGGCAAACCATTAACAACACACAATGCCATTGCACAATTACAGCAAAGCGCAGGTCAAACAGTGTGTTTTAGTACGGGCTTAAGTATTCAACAGCACGCTTCTGGATTTGAAAAAACCATTGTTGAGCATTACCAAGTTAAGT
The DNA here is from genome assembly GCF_035615615.1 of Acinetobacter sp. MD2(2019). Classification (NCBI taxonomy): domain Bacteria; kingdom Pseudomonadati; phylum Pseudomonadota; class Gammaproteobacteria; order Moraxellales; family Moraxellaceae; genus Acinetobacter; species Acinetobacter sp. MD2(2019). The sequence continues at coordinate 14,513 of NZ_VTDU01000001.1, forward strand.
TTCGTCAGTTAAACCTAGACGAAATTCAGCGCTATGTGGAAAAAGAACAACCGTTACACTGCGCAGGCAGTTTTATGTGTGAAGGATTGGGTATTAGCTTGTTTGAGTCAATGTCTGGCAATGACCAAACCACATTAATGGGCTTACCCATGATTCAAGTGTGCAACATTTTAAGAGCATTGAATATACGCATTCCCTAAAACTTAAAACGTCCTTACCGCCATTACAACGATAGGTAGATTTTAACTGGGGCTTGCACTCAAACATCGGCTCAACGACAATAGTCGAAATTCTTTTTCGGCTATCGTTAATGTCTGAACCTCTTGCTATTTTAGGCGGTCTTACCGCAGAACAATTTTTAACTGAATACTGGCAAAAAAAACCGCTGTTAGTACGCAATGCCATGTCTGAAATTGTCGATATTTTAGAGCCTAACGATGTAATGGAATTGGCGTTAGAAGACAACGTTACTGCGCGCTTAATTAAGCAAAAAGATCGTAATCCAAACCAATGGAGCGTGAAATCTTCGCCTTTAATTAAAGGCGATTTTCAAAAAATGCCCAAACTTTGGACACTTTTGGTTCAAGCTGTCGATCATTATTCTTTTGATTTAGCCGCATTATGGAAGAAATTTCCATTTATTCCACAGTGGCGCCGTGACGACATTATGGTGTCTTATGCACCAAAAGGCGGATCTGTAGGGCAACATTTCGATTTTTATGATGTGTTTTTAGTTCAAGGCTACGGGCAACGCCGTTGGCAACTCGGACAAATGTGCGATGAATCGACTAAATTTGTTCCAAACCAACCGCTAAGACTACTGCCTGAAATGAACGTACATTTTGACGAAATTTTAGCACCGGGCGATTTACTTTATGTACCACCGGGTTTATCGCACTACGGTGTGGCTGAAGATGACTGCTTGACGTATTCTTTTGGCTTTCGCATGCCCAATGTTGCCAGCATGATGGATCGTGTCAGCGATTATTTTGCCGACCAGCAAAACTTAAAAAATCCATTATTGGATATTATTCGTGATCAAACCTCGCAAATTGGTGAAATCACCACCAATGAATTGGCGTATTTAAAAGCCAAAGTGCTTGAGCAATTGCAACATTCAAACCACTTTGAACATGCGTTAATGTCGTTAATGTCGGAAGCCAAATATCCAGAAAACATTCCTGAGGCAGACGAAATTGAAACTGAGGATTTAAGCGCAGTTTTAGATTCTGGTTATGAATTATGTTTAGAGCCGGCGTCTCGCTTACTGTATACCCTTGAAGATAATCAGCTTTTATTTTGGGCCAATGGTGAAGCGTGTTGTATTTCTGAAGCCTTTGAAAACAGTTTAAAGAAACTGGCAGATGGTGAAAGCCTAGCGTTCGATCAGCACTTCAATCATGAAGAAATTTTACAAGACATTGCGCAATTACTCAATGAATCTATTTTAATGTTGTTACCATCTGCCGAAGACTCCGAATAATATTATTCATTTAAATTCAAGTAATTGACTTTTAGTTAAGGTCGTTATTCAGTGTATCTATGCGCATTGAATAACGACCTGCAAAGGTGTTTTTTCTTTATTAAGAAATTCCGGACTTTCGCCAATCAATCCGATTAATAAAAATCACCTGTCGATTTTGCATGTAAAAACGCGGGAATCAGCCCAGTTAATGCAGCACGAATATCCGCTCGTTCATTAATCAGTTGATGAGAACCTTCTTCTAAAATTAGTAAAGTCTGAAGTCTAAATTTTTTACGTATAAAATCAATATTATACTTCCAATCCACCGTTTGGTCTAAAGCCCCTTGCGCCAACCAAACCGGAATACGACAAGACGGTTTTTGCTCCATTTCAAGCATCCATTTCGACATGGCCACAATCCAATCCATACCCATCATTTTCGGTTGTAACGGGTCTTTTAGTCGAACAAAACGCAAAAATTCTGGGTTGTGATTATTCCGACGGAAATGACGCGGCACTTGACTACGAATTCGACGAATAATGCTTAAGCCAACCGGATTATGCCACCACGCGGTTTTTGCAGGTCGCACCAACGGCGACAGCAACAAGACCCGATCTACAAATGGATTTTTACGCTGTTCGGCATAATCTAAAACATGATGCATTAAAATGGCCGCACCGGTACTTTGCCCAATACCCAACCACGGTTTCGGTAATTGATTCGCCGTTTTGACATAATGATAAACCGCATGCAAAACATCTTGATAATGACTGAAATTTTGAATATTTGCAGGCAGTCCATTACTTAAACCATGACCGGGTAAATCGAATACCAATACGCTAAAACCTTGCGCTAACAATTCGGCAATAATCGGCTGATAAATTCCGCTATGTTCTAAATAACCATGCAGCAAAAAAACCGTTCCTACAATCGGCTGCGCTTTGGGCTGAAAAACTTGTGTATGTAGCTTAAATTGTTTGATTTCAATGCCACCTTGCCAATATTCGCAGTCCAGCACATCTAACCCATATAACTTTTGATAGGCCAACAATTCAAGCGATGCAATATACGGTCGATTCAAATTTAAAGCCGGCAGCAAGCTTGGCGTAATTTCCCGATCTGGCACAGGCAAATCAAGCTGCTCTAAATGATTGGGGGTGAGAAATGGAATTTCTGGCATTATGGCACCTCTCGACAATTACCAGCACCAAACAAGGTATCTCGAATTGTGGCAAGCAGTTCATAGTTGGCACGGCGACTATGATCGTAATTTTGTATGGCTGGTTGCCATGCTGTTAAAGCAGTTGGCATTGGTGCATTCACAGGCACAGTGGCAATTCCATTCATTGCAAATAAGCGCCGTGTTCGTGGCATATGATATTCATCGGTCACTAACATCACCTTAGGCGCGCCTCCTTTTTTTTGTAATAGCAATGAACTAAAGCGCGTGTTTTCGCAAGTATTCATGCTTCTATTTTCCAATAATTTGGCTTCAACTGAATGTGCATTTAACCATTTTTGCATATACGGTGCTTCCACACCGCTTAAAACAATGGGTAGATGGTTTTGTTTTTCTAAAGCCAAAGTCGTTTCAAGTCTTAATCGGGTATAATCATTCACCACAATGCCTTTACGACCTTTTACTGTCGTCAAACCACCACCTAAAACCACAATGGCAGAGGGCTTTACCGCATCGACCGTTTTTTCTTCATTTTGCTGCGCATCTTCTAAATCTTGAGATAACTGCGTGATCACTGATGGATTGGCTTTTGCCTGAATTGGATAATAATTTAAAAAATGCGTGTATTTATCCATTAAAGCCAGATTATCTGGTTGATCAAATGCCGCCACTTCACTGGCCAATTGGGTTTTTTCAGCGTCTTGCTCGGCCGGTAATTCTTTGGCTTTATGTTTAAAGATTAAAGATTGGATTGGGTCTGAGGCCAATTCACCTGATGTATTGTTCTGATTTTGCTTAATTTCAGCAATTAAAATACGATACCTTTCTTGTATTTGACTCAGTGCCTGAACATCTTTTTTCTGGCCAGCATCTTGCAAGACCTTTAAATAAGCTTGACGGGCAATCCATAAGTCTGAACCCGGTTCTAAATCATCACCTTCGCTTAATGCCGCCATTTGTTGGCTTTGTGCCGCCACATGATTAACTTCAACCGAGACAAATTTATTCAGTAAAAAAACAATAAAACGAGAATAAAATGGCGTATAAACAAAAATCATTAGACAGCCAAACAATACAAATAGCACAGAAGCTATTCGTAAAATTTTGACCATCCCATGCTGTTTTACCATCTTTAATTGTCCTCGTGCGCTTGAATTAACCCCTGTGCATTAAACAGTACAGGCTCGGGCTCAAGCACAATATTGAATTTTTGTTTAACCGCATGTTGCACCGCACGATAGGTCTGTTGCACATCGTTTAAACTGGCGGAATCGTAATTAACTAGAACTAAGGCTTGTTTGGCAAACATGCCCACACAGCCCAAGCGCTGACCTTTCCAACCCGCCTGATCAATTAACCATCCTGCGGCAATTTTAACTTTTGCATGCGGTTGTGGGTAATGTGGCATATTCGGAAATATTGCTAACAACTTTTGATATTGCACTTCGTCAATGACTGGGTTTTTAAAAAAACTACCCGCATTCGGAAATTCTTTCGGGTCTGGCAATTTACTTTGACGAATCGCAATGACTTGTTTTTGCAAATTTTCAGGGCTTAAATCATCCGCCATAGCAGCGCGTAAATCGCCATAAGCCAGTTTGGGCTGTGCCACTTTTAATAATTTAAAATGTACAGACACAATCACAAATCGGTTCGGATGATCTTTAAAAATACTGTGACGATAAGCAAAGTGGCAATCTTTTGCAGATAAGCGTTTAAATACCGCTGCTTCGCGGTCATATACCTCAACCGATTCAATAAAATCGCCCGCTTCTACGCCATATGCACCAATATTTTGTACTGGGCTTGCGCCAACCAAGCCGGGAATTAAGGCTAAATTTTGCAAGCCATACCATGCTTGTTGTGTTGAATATAAAACAAAGTCATGCCAGTTTTCGCCCGCACCCACCTTTACATGAACACATTGTTCATCTTCTTCGACTTTTTCAATTCCTAAAATATCGATATGAATCACCAAAGCATCAATTTTTTCAGGCAAAAGCATATTGCTGCCACCCGAAAGAATTAAACAGTTTAGCTGTTGTTGTTTGGCAAAATCTAATGCCTGCAACAATGCTTGGCGTGTGGAGATTTTCACGTAAAAAGCTGCAATCGCTTTTAAATTTAAGGTATTAAACCGTTGCAGTTGAACTTGTTGTTGCACGTCAATCACGGCGTTTTCACCTTATTATTACTGTCTTTCAAAAATTTTACCCACGCTTGGCTGGCACTTTCACAATCATCTATCACTTTTTCAAAGTCGCTCGCCTGACCATAATACGGGTCTGCAATGGCTTGATTTTTTCGTTGCTCGTCATGTGCGCTCATGAGCGTAACCAGTGCTTTACAAGCATCCTGTCCAAACTGATGAAGCGCTTGTTGCTGCTTTTTTTGGATGTCTTTTAAATTTTGCAGATCCATCGCCAAAATTAAATCGAAGTTGACAAAATCATGGGGTTGTAGTTGTCTGGCGCGTAAGTGAGATAAATCGTAACCACGCTGCAAAGCATATTTTTGGCTGCGTTCATCTGGTGCTTCGCCAATGTGATAGGCTGCTGTTCCTGCGGAATCCACCATAATTTCTAAATGGTTTTGAACAAAGAAATGACGCAGCACGGCTTCGGCTGTGGGAGAGCGACAAATATTACCTAAACAGACACATAACACTTTTTTAGGTAGCATATTTGCCATAGTTTTCCCTTTTTAAAAATTGCGGGTTGGTGGTTTATGGATAATAAACCACCATTTCAACCTGCTTTCATTAATCTGATTTCAATTGGATATTACGAATTTCGCCATGAAATTGCTCTAACAACTGACTTACCGTTTCATCCGCATGAATTAGTTCTGCCGCACGGTCAAAAGCACGTATTTTGCGTTGTTGTTGCAAGGTATAGGGTGTTGTCATATTTACTTCACCATATTCCACACGAAAGACAGTATTTTGCCATTGTTGTCTCAGCGCGTGTTCTAAGTTATGTTGTTGCTGCGTGAGTAATTGTTGATATTCTTGAGGAATATGAAAAATACTTTCGCGATCAATTGTGCCTTGCATAACGCCATATTGAGCAAGTTCCTGCACAGCAGGCGATAAATCGCTATTTCTAAACCAATACTCCCACTTTTCAACCGTCCATTCGCCAGTTAAATCTTGCTCAACAACTTTTAAAATTTGTTGTGGCATTAACGATGAGCCAGAACTAGGTTCAGGTTCAGGTTCAGGTTCAGGTTCAGGTTCAGGTTCAGGTTCAGGTTCAGGTTCAGCAAGCACTATCTCTTGTGCAGAACTTGTTTCAAGTACAGCCGCTTGCGTGATTTTCTCTTTCGCTGTGCTTGCAATCTCTACACTTTGCGCTTGCTCTAATTCATAACTAAACGGGAATACATCCTCAACGGACACATCGTCTGGCTGATTTAAAGCTGTGCTGTGTGCAAGCTCAACCTCAATTAAACCATGTTCATCTGGTGCAGAAAAATGGATGGTATCGGCATCGTGATTTGGTTGAGCAGGCGTTTCAATCGCTGATGCAAAACTTGCTTCATCGTGACCTGCTTCATCGTGAAAGGATTGTTCCGATTCTAAGCTAGGTGCAATATCATTAATGAGCGGGCTCTGCTGATTCGCCTCAATCGCTTCAGTTGTTACCTGCGTTGTAGTTTGTTGCACAACTTCATTGGCTTGTAACGGACGAAATGCCAATAAACGCAGTACGCACATTTCAAAACCTTGCTCTTGCGTGACCGCCCAATTCAGTTCTGAACGACCTTTACAGGCAATTTGGTAATACAATTGCAAATCGACTGCGGCAATGCTTTGCGAAAGTGTTTTTATTTTTTGATTAATTTCCTGGCTATATTTTAAGCCTAAATCGGGTAAATATTGCATTAACGCCAGTTCATGCAACGTTGAAATGAGCTGATCTAAAACCAAAGCGACATCTAAGGCTTGTTGTCTAAATTGTAATAATAGCTGACTAACTTTTTGTGCCTGATTGTGATGAATGGCTAAAATTAAATCATAAATAATGGTTCGGTCGATCAGACCCAACATGTCTTTTACATCTTGCTGATGAATTTGCCCTTGCCCATAAGCAATTGCTTGATCCGTTAAAGACAATGCATCGCGCAGCGACCCTTGCGCAGCTTCGGCAATTTGCCAAATTGCATCGCTTTGGTTTTGAATCTGCTCTTTTTCTAAAATAAGGCTCAGGTGCTGCTGAATTTCACTGGCATCTAAGGGACGCAAGGTAAATTGCAAACAACGAGAAATGACCGTAATTGGTAATTTTTGTGGATCGGTGGTGGCAAACAAAAACTTAACGTGTTCGGGCGGCTCTTCAAGCGTTTTTAACAAGGCATTAAAAGAATGCGTTGAAAGCATGTGCACTTCGTCAATTAAATAGACTTTAAAACGACCTTGGGTTGGCGCATAGGGCACGTTGTCTAATAATTCTCGAGTATCTTCAACTTTGGTACGTGAAGCAGCATCAATTTCAATTAAATCGATAAAACGACCTTCATTCACCGCCTTACAGGTTGCACACACCTCACAAGGCGTTGAAGTTACACCTGTTTCGCAGTTCAAGCATTTTGCTAAAATACGGGCAATGGTGGTTTTCCCCACGCCGCGTGTGCCCGTAAATAAATAAGCATGATGCAAACGACCACGTTCTAAAGCACTGGTTAAGGCTCTAGAGACATGATTTTGACCCACCAGCTCATTAAAATTACGTGGACGATATTTTCTAGCAAGAACTTGATACATGTATGCTCCTTTCTACATTGCTAAGCATACTGTTTTTTCTTGCAATAGTGAATGAACTGCCCACCGATTGGATGAAATACAACGTGTTTTTCTCATCCAATCCGTATTTCTATCATCAAACGTGTTTTTTAAAGCGCAATCACACATCCTTCTAAATGCGGCTTGGTCGTTTGTGGATGTTGCAACAAAAAATCGGTTTGTTTGGCTTGGGTTACCGTTAAAAGCTCTACCGTTGATGGTAAAAATACCGGTGTTTTAAAGTGAACTTCGGCTTGGTATTGCTCGGGTAAATCTAAACTTGCCAAGGCTTTGGCTTTTGTCCACATGCCATGTGCAATGGCGCGCTTGAATCCAAAGGCTTTGGCAGTAAAAGCATGCAAATGAATCATGTTGGCATCGCCTGAAATTAACGCATAACGGCGTCCAATATTTTCAGGAATCTGCCATGTATCCTTCAATACATACGCAGGGCGAAGCTCAGTTTTATTGATTGTGATTGGCGTATCTGCTGATTTTTGTCGCGACAAATAAGTACTCACTCCCTCCATAACCACATCAGCACCCAATTTCACTTGCGTAATAAACTCAAACTGAACCCCTTTGGCATGTGGTTTTAACTCGCCAAATTTACACGACAATTGATATTGTAAATTTGCCGCTAAACGCGCATGCTGCGTCACCTGATTATGAATATGAACCAAGCCTAAAATGGCAAATGGAAACGCTTCTTGGGTCATCATATGCATTTGTAAACTTTGCGATAACACCGCAAAATACATGGCAGGAATGCTGCCATTGTTTTCAAATCCACAAATTTTATTGTAGGCATGTAAATGACGTGCATGAACATGAAAGGCATCCACCACATATTCAACATCGGGTAAGCTTTGCGCGCTTGTTTTATTTTTTGAAACCAAGCCCTTAATAATTTTAGGATAAGCCGTATAAGGCTTTGGAAACTGACTAAAATAACGTGTTCGCATGCGCACCCCTTTTTGTAATTTTTAAAGTGAGGATACGCAGTCGTATCCCCACAAGTTTAGATTATGCACCCAATAAACTTTGTCCACAAACACGGATCACATTTCCATTTAAACCCGATGATGCCGCAGTTGCAAACCAAGCAATGCCTTCTGCAACATCGACAGGTAATCCACCTTGACTCATAGAATTCATACGGCGCCCTGCTTCACGAATCGCAAATGGAATGGCTGCTGTCATTTGTGTTTCAATAAATCCTGGTGCAACTGCATTAATGGTAATACCGTTGGTTAAAGTTGGTGCAGTAAATTGTACCAAGCCAATCACTGCTGCTTTCGAGGTTGCGTAATTGGTTTGACCTAAATTTCCGGCAATACCACTAATTGACGATACGCACACAATACGTCCTTGTGGATTTAATACGTTATGTTCTAATAAATACTGATTGATACGCTCGGCAGCAGAGACGTTAATATTAATCACCAAGTTCCAAAAATCTGCGGTCATTTTCGCCAATGTTTTGTCGCGGGTAATACCGGCATTGTGCACAAGAATATCTAAACCACCCAAAGCAGCAACAGCTTTTGCAATTTCCTCACCTGCATTGGTGGCAGTAATATCCAGTGCTAAAGTGGAACCCTGAATATCGGTAGCCACACGCTCTAAATCGGCTTGCTGAGCAGGTACATCTAAACAGATGACATGTGCGCCATCTCGGGCCAAAACATGGGCAATCGCTTCACCAATTCCACGGCTTGCGCCGGTAACAACCGCAACTTTGCCGTCAAGCGGCTTCACCCAATTCACCTCAACCACATCGGCTTTAGAAATACGGATCACCTGACCTGACACATAGGCTGAACGCGCCGAAAGTAAAAATCTAAAGGTCGATTCTATATTTTGCTCTGCACCATCATCGACATAAACCACTTGCGCGGTAATGCCTTTTTTAAACTCTTTACCAACCGATTTAACAAACCCAACCAACGCGCGCTGTGCAACGGCTTGTGCCACGGCTTTGCACTTTTCTGGACTTTTGGCAAAAACAATCACGCGACCAGAACTTTGAACTTGTCGCGCAACTGGATGAAAAAATTCGTACACTTGGCTTAAATCAGCCGCATCTTCAATGCCACTTGCATCAAAAACCAAGGCTTTAAATTTGGTATTTTGAGTTTGCTCTGTTAGAAGCGTCGCCTGCAAACCCACTTTGCTTGCTTGCTGTTGTAAATCTGACTGGTGCAGATAACAATTGGCATGAATACGGTTTAACACCTCTGCCAAAGTAGAACTTAATGTTGTTGTTTTTGCAGCGCCTAATAACACCGCACCTTTAATGACAGGAGATGGATTCTCAAAACGCTCTAATACCAGTGGCGTAGGTAAACCTAAATTTTTAATGACAAATTTACCAATCGGCGTTTTAGAAAAAAGTTGGTACTGATCAGTCATATACGTTACCTCAGACATTCCTAGAATAAACAGATCAACGCATTCAACACAATAGAATGCAGATCATTCCATTTGATTATGTTATGACTATGATCATACTCAAGATAGCCATTAAATGTGTTGACCAAAATCTGTAAGCCTGCGTCATTTAAGTCAATTGTCGGGTAATTATTCTGTGTTATGTTTAATCTTAACCACTATTTAAATCGTTTAAGCTTAGGAATAGCCGAAGAATGATAAAGATGGCAGAATTTTCTTTTCAAGTAACTATTTCATCTGCCCATTTTGCATTCTACTGATACGACAGGAACATTTTATGACTCAAACTACCGTTCGCCGTGTTGCCATTTTAGGTGGAAATCGCATTCCATTTGCACGTTCAAATGGGCCTTATTTTAAAGCCAGCAATACCGATATGCTCACCGCTGCATTGAATGGTTTAGTTGAGCGTTTCAACCTTCAAGATCAGCGCTTAGGCGAAGTTGTTGCTGGTGCCGTTTTAAAACATAGTCGTGATTTTAATTTAACACGTGAATGCGTATTAAGCACGAAACTTGCACAAGAAACCCCAGCCGCCGACTTACAACAAGCTTGTGGAACGGGTTTACAAGCGGCATTTATGGTGGCCAATAAAATTGCATTAGGCCAAATTGAAGTGGGTATTGCAGGTGGTGTGGATACCGCATCAGATGCACCAATTGCAATTGGCGATGGTCTGCGCAAAGCATTACTTGAATTAAATATTGCCAAAACCGCCAAAGCGCGCTTACAAGCCTTATCTAAAATAAACTTTAAACACTTATTGGATGCACCTAAAAATGGCGAACCAAGAACAGGGTTATCTATGGGTGAGCATGCCGCCCTCACCGCTTTAGAATGGGGAATTTCTCGCCAAGCGCAAGACGAACTTGCCGCAGCCAGTCACCAGAATTTAGCTGCAGCATATGAACAAGGTTTTTTTGATGATTTAATCACCCCATTTTTAGGTTTAGAGCGCGATCAAAACCTACGTCCAAACTCTACGGTGGAACAACTTGCAAAACTACGTCCGGTGTTTGGTCGGGGTGAAAGTGCAACCATGACCGCTGGAAACTCAACCCCGCTCACTGACGGCGCATCGGTGGTCCTGCTTGCATCTGAAGAATGGGCGAAAGCCAATGGACACGAAATTTTAGCTTATTTGAGTTTTAGTGAAACAGCCGCTGTTGACTTTGTGAATAAAAAAGAAGGCTTACTTATGGCTCCAGCATATGCAATGCCTCGCATGCTGCAACGTGCAGGTTTAAGCTTACAAGACTTCGACTTTTATGAAATTCACGAAGCTTTTGCATCACAGGTGTTAAGTACACTTAAAGCCTGGGAAGATCCTGAATTTTGTAAAGAGCGCTTAGGTTTAAATGCACCACTCGGTTCGATTGACCGAAGCAAACTCAATGTGAATGGATCATCTTTGGCTGCAGGACATCCCTTTGCAGCAACAGGCGGTCGCATTCTAGCCAGTACTGCAAAAATGCTACACCAAAAAGGCGCGGGGCGTGCGCTTATCTCGATTTGTGCAGCGGGTGGACAAGGCGTCACCGCTATTATTGAAAAATAGAAGGTACAAACTCAAACTATTATTTACTTATTTTTACGTGTTTATTAGGTTCAATTTAAGTCATTGCACATTGATGTATTTACGCTGATATATCTAATATTTTCATAAAAAAACCTCAGAAATAAATCTGAGGTTTTTTTATTCAAAATTCGTTAAGTTGCAATATCTTCTAGTTCAGTGCCTGGTTTAATATCCTTTAAGAAAAGCGTAAGAAATAATCCAAGTGGCATAATCACAGCCATAAACATCCATGTATTATGTGGAGAAAGGATGGATGTGCATACTGTCCACACCAATGAACCTAACATATAACCCAATACCAACATTGCACTGATAAATCCGACGGCTGTACCTCGAATACGTGTTGGAAAGCTTTCACCAATATAGGCAAACCCAGCACCTGACCACGTCCCATTCGTCACCTGATACAGACAAAAATAAACCAAACAAATCAACCAGTAATCTTGTGAATAGTAAAATGCAAAGCCGAAAATTGGAATCAATACGGCCGTCCAAAATTGTACTTTTTTGCGCCCAATCACTTCACCCAACAAACCACCTAGCACGTAGAAAAAGAAGCCTAAAATTCCGCTCACTGCTAAAAGCATACTGGTTTGTGCAGTAGTAAAATGTTTATATGTCTGCAACCAATAAGTGATATAAAAATTGGATGGCACGATACTAATCGCATAAATAATCCAAATTACAGACAATAAAATTAACTGACGGCGGACATAGCCTGCTGTTGAAAATAATTGTCGAATTGAGGTTTTATTTAAATCACGAGTATCCACTTGATGTTGTGACTGTAATTCGGCAACAACATCTGTAGTATTATTTCCCATTTGTTGCGCATCTTTCAAAGCTTGTACATGTTCGTAGCGCTCCGACTCTTTAATGTGCTTACGCCCAATCATGACCATAACTACAGGCACAACACCCAATAGAAACACAACACGCCATCCCATATCACCAATAACGAGGTACACTGCAGATGCCAAGAATACACCTATTGGCCATCCACCTTGCACAATCGAATATAAAAAACCCCGATAGCGTGCAGGTACCTGTTCATTCACAATCGTAATTGAAACTGCAAGTTCAGAATATGCAAAACCAGATGCCAAAGCGCGAACGATTGCTAATTGCCAAAAATTCTGTACAAAGAAGGTTAAGCCTGTAAATACCGCACAACCGGTTAAGCAAAACATCCATACCTTACGGCGACCAATTGCATCCATTGCCGAACCTGCGCACAGCGTAATAAAGAACTGTGCGCCATAAACCACAAAACCCAATACACCTAACATGGTTTCAGAAATGTGTAACTCTCGTGCAATGTCAGGTAAGGCTAAAACTAATAAATTCACGTCATATGATGCTAATGACCATCCTGCCAAGGCAATTAATACCAAATACACAATATATTTATCTTGAGATAAAAACTGAAAAAATACCTGTGCAGTTGCCTTTAATCCTTTGCGTGAATTCACGTGTGCCGATTCTGTTACATCCATATTATTTTTCCTTAAATAATCATAGAAATGCTAACGTTTAATTATCCTTTAAAACGCGTATCTTCCACCCCCTGAATACCTAGTCCATAAATTGCAAAGACACTACCACGATATTGGTTATCCCCTGGAAATCTTGGCAATGGTGGTTCAGACATTGAGGTTACATATAAAACATCTAAGTTTTTTCCTCCAAATGTGGCTGTGGTAATTTTCTTGACTGGCATTTCAATAACACGATCCACTTGACCATTTGGTGCATATCGAATCAGTTGTCCTGAATAGACTTTTGCATTCCAAACAAATCCTTCACTATCAACGGTAGAGCCGTCAGCAGAACCGCCATCTGAGGTATCAATTTGGCAAAAAACTTGTTTATTCGTGGGTAGACCTTGCATGGCATAGTCATACGACCAAATCTCACCTGCCCATGTATCGGCATAGTAAAATTTTGAGCCGTCGGGACTCCAGCAAATACTGTTTGATGTATTAATTCCAGTCTCTAACGTTTCTAAGCTTAAATCTGTATTTAGACGATACAGTGCCGCAGTAGTATCCTCTTCCATACGATTCATTGAGCCAAAAACATACCGTCCTTGCCGATCAACACGACCATCATTTAAACGATTGAATGGTTTATCTGGCTCTGGACTAATTAGAAACTCAACATCCCCCGTATTAAAATCGAGTGTATATAAACCATCTTCTAAGGCAAGAATTGCACCATCATGCTGATCACGTAATGCAAATGAGCCTATTTTTTGTGGTGCATGCCATGCACGAAGGTTGCCACCAAATTCATCACAGCTAAACAACCGCTTATCCACAATGTCTACCCAGAATAAGCGTTGACGTATCGGATCCCAAGTTGCTCCTTCTCCTAAACGGGTCTTAATATCTACCAGTACTTTAATTTCCATAACAAAATCCATGTCATAAAATATTGAATATTCTTAAAATATAGAGGTCTTGTAATGATTACCAATGAATAAAACTTAGCTATTAATATAAAAAAGTTATTGCTTTATCACTAAACCCATTCAACAATTACCTCAGGTTTTAGCTCAATAGAAGCATTTTCATTGAGCAAAAAAACCTGAATATAGGCGTTCATCCCCCATATTCAGGTTGTTGTTTTGTCTATACACCGAAAAATTCAGACGATAAATCGATAATCCTGCTATGTCTGTTGCTGTTCTTTTTTCACAATAAAACTTAAAATGATCTGTAATAATACGCCTAACATGGCACATACAGACATCAATAAGAAGCAAAGCGTATACCCAGTTTCACTTTGCCAACCACCAAATTCTGTAAGTAAATACCCCATTAAAATCGGAGCAATTGCACCACCCACATATAACGCCACGGTAATAATACTATTTGCTGTACCAATGGCATCATGCTCAGCATAATCTGATGCTGTTGCATAAAAAATAGGCCAAATTGCATTGGCAGAAAATCCAAAAATTAATTGAATAATAATGACTGATGTCACACCTGACGTTAAACAAAAACTGGCTATGCCAACTGCCATCCAGCAACCACATAAAATCAGTGTCTTACGACGGCCTATTTTATCGGACAAGGTCGGCCAAAAAATTTGCCCTATAATTCCCGTTAAAGTAAAAACAGCACTTAAGCCTGCAGCCTTGGCTAAATCGAGTCCAACAATATTGTATAAATAGGCAGGAAAAATAGTGAGAAAGCCAATATAAACAATATGCGTAATTAATGTACTTCCTGCGGTAAATAGAATCCCTCGTGACTTTAAAGTCTTCATTAAACGACCATTTTTTGGGGTTATAGACTGCTCTTGCTTTGCAATAGGTTGGTCAGCAATTTCAAATTGCATCGGTGGGGTAAAACCATTGTCTAAACAGGACTGATGAAATTCAGCATAGCGCTTCTTGGTTGAATAAATAACCCAAAATGTCATCACAGGTACAGCTAAAATAATGCCGAGGAAAAAAGCATAACGCCAATGTTCAGGGCCATAATAAGAAATAATCGTTGCCATCACGATTCCGCTGAGCATCGCACCAACAGGATAACCTGCATGGTGTGTACCAATAGCAAATCCACGATGCTCTTTCGGCCACCATTCTGCGGTATTACTCACCCCAATTGGTTCAGCGACACCGCAACCAATCGAAGCCAAAATTCGTAATGATACAAATTTATAAAAGGTATTGCTCATTGATGTAATACCCGATAGCAATGAAATAAGTGCAAAACCAATAATTAAGGGCCATTGAAAAATAGCACGTTTCCAGCCTGCGGTATGTTGATCGCTGAATGCACTAACTGGGATGCTTAACAGTGCAAGTGACAAGGTAATACATGCAATGGTGTACCCCCATTGCGTGGGTGATAATGAGAATTCCTCACAAATCATATTGGCAGCACGAAAAATTAACTCCCGGTCATATGCAATAATGACCCAGATTACCCAACATACCAGCAATGATATCCATGAATGGCGATGTACTTTTTTTAAACTCATAGCTTAATCCTTTAATCTTGTTTTTATCTTATGTGGACATCTTATGATGATGTCTATTGATTTGACCACAGACTTTCAGCCAAGTATGAAAGTCACCGTACGTATACAGTGACCTCTATTATTTTGATCTCACATCAAAAAAGCATCTTTCAACAGAATAATCTCTATATTATTAATGTGAATGCCTAGGTAAATTTTGTTCATTAATGACATTCATATACAATGTCGCAGGCTCCAAACATCCTCCAGTTGAGAGTTGCCCAACCATTTTTCTGTACATTTCTTGCCAAGGTGTTTGTGATTTTGGATAGCTTGGTTTCCATGCTGCACGGCGCTGTGCAAGTTCATCTTCTGAAAGTAATACATTGACCGAACGTTTATTTAAATCAATTCGTAAACGATCATTGGTTTTAAGCAAGGCAATCCCTCCCCCAACAGCAGCCTCTGGTGACATATTTAAGATAGATGGACTCGCTGATGTACCACTTTGTCGACCATCCCCCAAGCACGGCAGAGAATCAATCCCTTTTTTAATCAATGCCGCAGGTGGTGCCATATTTACCACTTCTGCACTGCCTGGATAACCTACCGTACCTGCGCCACGAATGACTAAAATACAATATTCATCAATATTTAATTCAGGATCATTAATTCTTGCGTGATAATCCTCTGGTCCTTCAAAGACAATTGCGCGTGCTTCAAAACTATTTTCTTCACCCGGAGTAGATAAATAAGTCCGGCTAAATGCTTCGCCCACCACCGACATCTTCATAATAGCACTGTCAAAGAAATTACCACTGAGCACAATAAATCCTGCGCCATGTTTTAAAGGCTGATGATAATCAAAAATCACATCACTATTACTGGTTTGTGATTTTCTGGCTATTTCACCAATAGTTTGACCACTCACTGTGGCACAATCTTCATGTAAAAGACCTGCTTTTTGCAATTCATACATCACCGCAGGCACCCCACCAGCACGATGAAAACCTTCACCTAAATATTTTCCTGCTGGCATACAATTCACCAATAGAGGAACTTTTTCACCAACACGTTGCCAATCGTCCAAAGTGAGTTCAATCCCCATATGTCGTGCGATGGCAATCAAATGTGGCGGGCAGTTACTCGATGCACCCAATGCTGATGCCACGGCAATCGCATTTTCAAAAGACTGTTTGCTCATAATTTTAGATGGCCGCAGGTCCTCTAAAACCATTTGACAAATTCGTTTGCCTGTCGCGTAAGCCATTTGTCCACGTTCCCGATAGGGTGCAGGAATACTGGCACAAGTTGGTAAAGACATTCCCAATGCTTCCGCCAATGCATTCATTGAGAGTGCTGTACCCATAGTATTGCAGTGTCCAACAGAAGGAGATGCCGACGTGGTCATATCCATAAAGCCTTCGTAATCAATGTCGCCTTTGGCCATTAAATTACGTGCGTGCCATAAGACTGTGCCTGAACCAATTAATTCACCTTTGTAATGCCCATCTAACATTGGCCCACCCGATAATACAATTGCAGGTAAATCTGTAGTCGCAGCTGCCATTAAACAAGCAGGCGTGGTTTTATCACAACCTGTGGTTAACACAACGCCATCTAAAGGGTATCCATGTAGAATTTCTACCAAGCCTAAATATGCCAAATTACGATCAAGCGCAGCCGTCGGGCGACGACTTTGTTCAGCAATTGGATGTACAGGAAATTCCATAGGAATACCACCTGCATCTCGAATACCCGCTTTGATCCGCTCTGCCAATTCTTTATGATGTCGATTACACGGTGTTAAATCACTTCCTGTTTGTGCAATACCAATAATTGGGCGTCCAGATTGCAATTCATCTCGTGTTAAGCCATAGTTCATATAGCGTTCCACATAGAGTGCGGTCATATCTGCATGTTCTGGATCATCAAACCACTGTTGACTCCTCAAAAAAATCCTTTTGCTTTGATCAGTCATTTTATTCACCTTTTGTTTTAATGTTTTATATCGTTGCTTATGTTTTATGCGACACCGAGTGTAAGCTAATTTTGCTACGTATACAGCTTAAAGTAGTTGCCGAGTGCTCAAATTATCAACTAAAGCGCGGATACCAAATTGCCATGGTTTAGCCTGATCACTGGTGGTAACTGTATTATGTAAAGTTCCAAGTTTAGGACTATGAATACGTACCAGATCATGTAATTTATGCGTAAATCCCGCCCCGACATGATCACGGTCCTCCGTTGGAGCAAATAACGTCCCCAGAAACAAAACAAAGCCATCAGGATATTGATGATTTTCGTTTAAGGTCTGTTGTACTAAGTCGACAGGATCTCGACTAATCTGTTCCATCGAATTTAAACCATCTAATACATAACCTTCTTGTCCTTGTATTTTTAGCTCAACCTGACAATTACGTACGTCATCTAAACCAAATGAAGCATCGAATAAGCGAATAAACGGTCCTAAAGCACAGGAGGCATTATTATCTTTGGCTTTACTGAGCAATAATGCACTGCGTCCTTCAAAATCACGTAAATTAACATCATTGCCTAAGGTTGCACCGACAATTTCACCTCGGCTATTAACCACAACAACCACTTCAGGCTCTGGATTATTCCACTCGGATTTAGGATGAATGCCAATTGCATTCCCCGTCCCCACAGCGGACAGTACAGGTGCTTTAGTAAAAATTTCTGCATCTACGCCGATACCTACCTCTAAATACTGCGACCACATTTGTTGTTCTATTAAATAATTTTTAAGTTTTAAGGCTTGTTCGGAGCCTGGCTGAATTGTTTTTAAATTATCACCAATGAATTTTTGCACGACATCTCGAATACTTTGCGCCTTTTGTGCATCCCCACCTGCCTTTTCTTCAATGACACGCTCTAGCATACTGGCTGCAAATGTCACACCCGCAGCTTTAATGACTTGTAAGTCAATTGGTGCTAAAAAGTAAGGGAGACTTGGATCTGGATCAATCACCGTATTTGCCAAGACAGCATCAACACTCCCAACAACATCACCTTGTAGTTTTGACAAAATCTGGACCACATCATGTTGCTCCAATAATGCAGATATCGTGCTATAACTCTTAGAAATATCAAAAACATAGCCATCTCTTAAAAGTACAGGAGATGGCCCTGCACATTCCCCTACGGACCAAATACGACCAATCAAACATCCTTGTGTAGCATCATTTGGTAAAGTATTGTGTGTATTGAGTTCAAAGTTCATTAAATCCATTCCATGTATGATTTAAAATCATGATAGGATTGTTATCCAATAAACACCAATCGAAAAAATTCAGTTATCGATAACTAAAAGTAATTGGAAAAATAAGGACATTTGATGAGTGAACTCAACCCATCCACACTAAACAATTGGCTTAAATTCAAACATCTATGCTTAATTGAAACCTTGGCACGCACACAAAATATGCACCTCACTGCAGAGCAAATGAATTTAAGCCAGCCTGCTATTAGTAAAATGCTCAAAGAAATTGAGCATTTGATTGGTTTTGCAATTTTTGAACGTTTACCACGCAGTATGCCTGTCACAGCCTTAGGGCAACATGTAGTCAATTATGCCCAATGTGCTTTAAATGATGCCCAACATTTTGTAGAAGATATCGAGACTTTGCGCTTAGGTGGTCACGGTTACTTAAAAGTTGGGGGAATTTTTGCAGCCACTGCCATTGTTATACCACAAGCAATTATTGCCATTAAACAGAAATGGCCATTACTTAGCATTGATGTAGTTGAACAGACCAGTGATCATTTGATGCAAATGTTAAGCGAACACACTTTAGATTTAGCAATCGGTCGTTTTACTAATCCAACCCAAACCAACCTTTTCGAATTTCAGCCACTTTGTCCTGAACCTTTTTGCATCGTTGTGAATGAACAACATCCCTTAGCGCAACAAAAACACTGTAACCTGAGTGAACTTATTGAATGGCCATGGGTACTCTATCCTAAGGGCACTCCGATTCGCGATCGTATGGAACGTGCTTTTATTCGTGCAAATGTTAAATTGCCGCAAAATACGGTAAACACCATCTCAATGCAGACTTTTTTACAGATATTACAACACTCACCTACCGTTGGCATGCTCCCTGAAGCTATGGTCAGCCAACACATTGCCGAAGGTCGCTTACATATTCTAGAGACAGGATTAAAGTTAGAAGCACAAGATTATGGCATCCTGACTCGTAAGGGCGAAAATATTTCTGCAATTAGTCAAGCATTTATTCAATTATTACTAGAGAATAAAATCAATAACATTTAGTTATTAATTCTTGCAAATAATTCATTGGAAATTATTACTATTCAGTTAGATGATGCTCTTTAACTATTTTAAACATGAAATCATCTAAAATCGTGAAGGACTACGTATGAATGTACTGATTACAGGTGGCACAGGTTTTATTGGCAAACAAATTGCAGCGCGCTTACTAAAACAAGGACAGATGCAGATTGATGGAAAAAACCAAGAAATCAATAAAATTATTTTATTTGATGCGTTTGCAGGTGAAGAAATACCACAGCATCAAAAAATCCAAGTTGTGACAGGCGATATAACGGATAAAAATACTTTAGAAACCTTATTAAGTGATATAGATATTGTCTGGCATTTAGCTGCTGTAGTCAGTTCTGCTGCTGAAGCAGATTTTGATTTAGGTATGCAAGTCAACCTGTATGGGCTATTAAATATTCTGGATATATTACGGCATCAAAAACGTCATGTCCGATTTATTTTTGCAAGTGGCTGTGCTGTATTTGGTGGTGAATTACCCGATATTGTTAACGATCAAACCGTTGTAACACCAAGTTCATCTTATGGTATGCAAAAAGCAGTCTGTGAACTATTGGTTGCAGATTATTCACGCAAAGGTTTTATTGATGGGCGTGTATTGCGTTTACCTACCATTGTCGTGCGTCCAGGAAAACCCAATAAAGCAGCATCTACCTTTTTTAGTTCAATTATTCGTGAACCACTTAAAGGTGAAACTGCTATTTGCCCTGTTCAAGCAGACACCCCTGTATTTATTACCTCGCCAAGACGCTGTGTAGATGCCATGCTGCACGCGGCGAGTTTACCCGCGAAACGACTGGGTAATAAACGAATTATTCCACTACCAGGTTTAACTGTCACAGTTGCAGATATGTTGCAAGCATTAGAACAAGTTGCAGGTCCAGAAGCTGTAGAACTTGTGCAATGGCAAGAAGATGAGAGTATTCAGCGCATTGTACAAAGTTGGCCAGCCTATATTGATGCTCCTTATGCAGAATCGCTAGGGTTTCAAGCAGATGCTAATTTTTCGGAAATTATTCAATCACATATACAAGATCACCCTCATATGCCATCAACGGTAGAGGTGTAATCTATAAAAATCCTTATAGTTACTTAGCCAGAATTTGCGTACGGATTGCGTAGTTGTGTCTAAGTGACTTGACTCAAAATTCAGTGATTGTTTTGATCAGCTGGACAATAAACACAATAACTTAAAAAAATGGATGAATTTAACAGGGAGTACTGTTATGCCGAATATCATCTCTTCTACACAGCTAGAACAAGAAACAATTCAACGAGTTTCTAAACGGATCGTTCCTTTTCTAATTATTCTATTCATTATGGCTTTTTTAGATCGCACTAATATTGGTTTTGCGGCGTTGCATATGAATGACGCGATTGGAATTACACAAACAATCTTTGGTTTAGGTGCAGGTGTATTTTTCTTAGGATACTTCATTGCAGAAGTTCCGAGTAATATTTTACTGCATAGGTTTGGCGCTCGAATTTGGATCGCCAGAATTATGATTACTTGGGGCATCATTGCTGCCATGATGGGATTTATTAATAGTGGAACCCAATTTATTGTTTTAAGATTCTTACTTGGTATTGCCGAAGCAGGTTTTTTCCCAGGTGTCATTTTTTATCTAACGTTATGGTTTCCAACGCAATATCGAGCCCGTGTTTTTGCCGGTTTTTATTTAGGCCTACCCATTGCACAAATCATTGGCGCACCAATTTCGGTGGGATTAATGCAATGGGGCAATACTTTAGGTTTAGATGGCTGGCGCTTAATGTATATTTTAGAAGGTATTCCCTCTATTATATTGGGGATTGTATGCTTAAAATATTTAACAAATACTCCACAAGAGGCTCATTGGTTAAGCCAAGAACAAAAAACATGGTTAATTGACACATTAGAAAAGGAAGAAAAAGAAAAAAGTACATCTAATGCACAGCTTTCTAAAGGTGAGATGATTAAACAAGTTTTTCGCAATCCCTTAGTTTGGATTATGGCATTGGCATATTTTGGTATTACCTCTGGTTCTAATGCCATGTTCTTTTTCTTACCGAGCGTATTGGAGTCTTTTCGCAATACCTTTGGTTTACAGATCAGTCTCATTCAAAATGGGTTGCTTACCGCCATCCCCTACGCTTTTGCTGCTGTTGGTATGATTATGTGGAGTCGCCGTTCTGATAAGAAACAAGAACGCTATCATCATGGTGCTTGTGCAGCAATTATGGCGGCTTCTGCGATTGCTATAGCACTGCTGATTAACGAACCTTGGGCGATTGTAATCGGTTTTATGTTTCTTGCAATTGGCGTTTTCAGTGCGATTAATATTTTCTGGACGATCCCAGGTCAAACATTGACAGGTGTTGGTGCTGCTGCTGGGATCGGGCTGATTAATTCAGTTGGCAATTTAAGTGGATTTACAGGCCCATATTTAACAGGGTACTTATACACTGCAACAGGCACCTACAGCGTTCCTTTCTTTATTATTGCAGGTTTTGTTGCAATGGGTGGTTTATCTTTAATTCTGTTGGGGCGTTTAAATAAAGCAACAACAACTAAAGCCCAGCTTGTAGCCCAAGCTCATTTAGGAACAAAATAATGGCAAAAATCGGGTTTATCGGAACAGGTATTATGGGAATGCCTATGGCATTAAATCTAATTAAAGCTGGACATTCGCTCAATGTTTGGAATAGAAGTACACAAAAGCTGAAAATATTGGCAGATGCAGGAGCAACAATTTGCCCGGATCTTACAGAGATTGGGATAGATAGTGACATACTAATTTGTATGCTCAATGATGGTCCTACTTGTGATGAAATCTTATTTAGCAAAAATGGTGCTGTAAGCCAATTAAAAGCAGGCAGCACTGTAATTGTAATGAGTTCTATTCCTGTACAAACTGCACAAGCTCAAGCTAAAAAATGCCATTCACTTGGCCTACATTATTTAGATGCACCTGTTTCTGGGGGAGAAAAAGGTGCACAGCAGGCAACTCTTGCGATTATGGCAGGTGGCGAAACTGAACATTTTGAACAGGTCAAAGATATTTTAAAAGCAATGGGTAGACCAACTTTAGTTGGAGCTGCAGGTTGTGGTGAGTTGGCAAAATTGGTTAATCAATTGATTGTTGCCACCACAATAGCAACCATCAGTGAAGGCCTATTATTGGCACAACAAGGGGGTGCCGACCCACGTAAAGTGAAAGAAGCATTGACAGGTGGGTTTGCTGACTCGAATATTCTTCAACAGCATGGGGAAAGGATTTTAAACAATCAGTTTACGCCAGGTGGTCCAGCAAAATGGCAACTCAAAGACACCCGTACGGCTCTTGATTATGCCGAAACAGTCAATTTACAACTTCCCGTTGCACGGATTGTAGATCAGTTGTTTGCAGATATGGTGGATGCTGGCGATGGAGAGCTTGATCACGCAGGATTAATTCGCCAATTAAAGCGCATAAATCATTTAAAGATCTAAAAGCAATAAAATTCAATGCGTGCCAATCTAGGACATGCATTGAATTTTCAAGTTGGAGCAATTTGCAGATTAATACTAAGCTAGCTTAACATGCGATAATTTCTCACTAGGCTACACAAATATCAAACATCACCAAAATGTAAAATTGTAACGACTTTAAAAATCAAAAAAAATGCTCTGTTGCAAATTACATGAACACTTAGCTTATGAATACATTCGCCTGAAACATTCATCTTCCTGTTTTGAGTAAATCAATGTTCAATCCAAGCCTATTATTTAGTTGATGATTTTAATAAATCATATGCAATTTTGGTATCTTCCAACTGTACTAATGAAGCATGTCGAGCAGATAACGGATCTTTATTTTCTATAGCAGTTAAAATTGCTTTATGACGTGGTAATGAGTAACTTTGCAAATTAGGTCTTAAACTTGTGACTTTTATAGATTGTTGTAATGGAATAATAAGCATTTTTGACATATATACTAATAGATCATTATGCGTAGCTTTTGCTATAGCTAAATGAAAATTTATATCCGGTTGAATAAATTCTTCAATATTTTTGGCTTTTTGCATACCATCATATGCATCGTACATTGCCAAAATGTCATCTTCGGTTGCTGTGCTAGCTGCAATAAATGCCAATTCTGGTTCAAGCACCCTTCTTACAGTAGAAAGTGTTTTGAAAAACTCATTTTCAGGTGTGCTTTGCATCATCCAGAATAAAACATCTGGATCTAATAAATGCCAATCTAGTTTATTTCGAACAACCGTCCCAATACGAGGTTTCGAATAAGTTAAACCTTTCGCATTTAATACTCGAATGGCTTCACGAAAAACTGGCCGACTGACTTGAAACTCATCACACAAGTCAATTTCATTAGGAAGTTTTTCATGTACAGCAATTTCGCCTGAAACAATTTTAAGCCCCAAATATTGTACAATATGGGCATGCTGGCTTTTACTCGGTTTCGGCGTTTTATAATTTGCTGCAGTCATTCGTTCTTTAGTGTCTATCTTAGTGGACAATATATAGTAGAGATACACTTATTCAAGCACAAGTATATCCCTTATAACTTTCAACTTATCAATGAGAATGGCGTGGTACCTCAGCTTTACGACAACCAACCAAAAAGTCAAAATCACAACCTTCATCAGCTTGCAAAACATGATTTACGTATAATTGACGATAACCACCAATAAAAGAAGGTGCTTCAGCAGGTGCTAGATTGTTAAAACGAGCTTGAATATCAGCATCACTCACATCTAGATGTAATATACCTGCGTAAGCATCTAATTCAATATAATCATTATTTTGTACAATTGCGAGAGGACCACCGGCCATGGCTTCAGGAGCAACATGTAAAACGACTGTCCCATAGGCCGTGCCACTCATACGAGCATCTGAAATTCGCACCATGTCAGTAATGCCTTTGGCCAAAATTTTTGGTGGTAAGCCCATGTTACCAACTTCAGCCATACCAGGATACCCTTTCGGACCTGCATTTTTCATCACAAGAATACACGTTTCATCAACATCTAAATTTGGATCAGCGATCCGTGCTTTATAATCATCGAAGTTTTCAAAAACCACCGCCCGCCCACGATGCTTCATTAGGTGCGCACTTGCTGCAGATGGTTTAAGTACCGCGCCTTTTGGAGCGAGGTTACCACGTAAAATACACATACCACCATCTTCACGAAGTGGATTATCAATAGTACGTATTACTTCATCATTGTAAATTGGTGATTCATGGCAGTTCTCCCAAATGGTTTGTCCATTGGCAGTAAGTGCATTCGGGTGTGGCAATAAATTAGATTCTCCCATACGGCGAATAACAGCTGGCAAGCCACCGCTATAGTAAAACTCTTCCATTAAAAACCGACCTGATGGTTGTAAATCTACAATGGTTGGTGTACCACGACCAACACGATTCCAATCATCTAATTCCAGATCAACACCAATTCGCCCTGCAATCGCCTTTAAATGAATGACTGCATTGGTTGACCCACCAATCGCTGCATTGACCTTAATGGCATTTTCAAACGCTTCTTTGGTCAAAATTTTAGATAAAGTTAAGTCTTCCTTCACCATATCAACAATACGCATACCAGATAGATGAGCCAAGACATAGCGCCGAGAATCAACTGCTGGAATGGCTGCGTTATGTGGTAAAGAAGTACCTAATGCCTCTGCCATACATGCCATGGTTGATGCTGTACCCATAGTATTACAAGTACCTGCCGAGCGCGACATACCTGCTTCAGCAGATAAAAATTCATTTAAATCAATTTTCCCTGCTTTGAGTTCTTCATGCATTTGCCAAACAATTGTACCAGCACCAATATCTTTTCCTTTATGTTTACCATTTAACATTGGACCACCTGTTACGACAATCGCAGGAATATCACAACTTGCTGCTCCCATTAGTAATGCAGGTGTAGTTTTATCACAACCAGTTAGCAGTACAACGCCATCAATTGGGTTGCCACGGATTGCCTCTTCAACATCCATACTTGCTAAATTTCGAGTAAACATAGCTGTTGGGCGTAAGTTTGATTCACCATTTGAAAAAACTGGAAATTCGACAGGATATCCTCCCGCTTCAAAAATACCTTTTTTAACATGTTCAGCAATTTTACGAAAATGTGCATTACAAGGTGTCAGTTCGGACCAGGTGTTACAAATCCCAATAATTGGGCGACCATCAAATTCATGATCTGGGATACCTTGATTTTTCATCCAACTGCGGTACATAAAACCATTTTTATCAGTTGTACCAAACCAGGCACTAGAACGTAGTTTATGTTTTTGTGTCATCCTTAACTTCCCTATATAGTATTACTATTGTTATTTATAAAATAAAGATACAACATAAAAATAATTTTTAAAAGCATTTGTGTTTTAAATAGTAATACTATATTTTTATTAAGTACAAATAATAAGCATCAAAGGACATTGTAAGAAAAAGACAACACATCGTTATAGCAAGGCATGAAGCCTTAGTTCACAAAACAAGGAGTCAAAGATGGATTTTGAAAAAAATGTAATACGGACCGTCACCTTAAAATTGATACCCGCATTAATTATTCTTTATTTAGTTGCCTATATTGACCGTGCAGCAGTGGGTTTTGCTCATTTGCATATGGGTGCTGATGTTGGCATTGGAGATGCAGCGTACGGTCTTGGTGCAGGCATTTTCTTTATTGGTTATTTTATTTTTGAAGTACCGAGTAATTTGCTGTTAGATAAATTTGGTCCACGGAGATGGTTTGCACGCATATTGTTATCATGGGGCTTAGTCACCATGGCAATGGCATTAATTCAAGGGCCGAATAGTTTTTATTTATTACGCTTCTTATTGGGTGTTGCTGAAGCAGGATTTTTCCCTGGTGTTTTGTATTTAATTACACAATGGTTTCCAGTACGACATCGTGGCAAAGTCATGGGCATGTTTGTACTTGCACAACCCATTGCGATGATGGTTGCAGGACCGTTATCTGGTGCATTATTAGGCATGGATGGCCTCTCAGGGCTACACGGTTGGCAATGGCTGTTTATTATTGTCGGTTTGCCTGCTGTAATTTTATCTGTTCCAACGCTATTGTTTTTGCCAGACCGTGTTGATGCAGTGAAATGGTTATCTGGAGAGCAAAAAATATGGCTAAAACAGGAATTACACAAAGATGAATCTGAATATCAACAAACACGACATGCGAATCCCTTACATGCTTTAAAAGATAAGCGAGTATTACTTTTATCTCTTTATTATTTACCGGCCGTACTTAGTATTTATGGCTTAAATTTATGGATGCCAATCATTATGAAGCAATTTGCAGGTGGGAGTGATCTGCAGATTGGTTTTTTGGCAGGCATTCCTTATTTCTTTGCAATTCTTGGTTTATTAATTATACCTAGAAGTTCAGACCGCACCAATGATCGTTTTGGTCATTTGACTGTTTTACACGGTGTAGGGGCAGTCAGTATATTTCTGAGTGCATGGTTAGCATCACCAGTTTTACAGTTGATGGCATTATCTACAGTTGCACTCTGTTTATTTTCCACAGTTGCTGTTTTTTGGACTCTTCCAGGGCGTTTTTTAACAGGTGTTGGTGCCGCAGCCGGTATTGCACTGATTAATTCTGTAGGCAACTTAGGTGGATATTTAGGGCCATTCGTGATTGGTATTTTAAAACAGAAGACGGGATCGGTGGCATCGGGATTATACTTTTTGAGTATTGTGATGCTTATTGGTCTGATTTTAACCTACTTAGTTTATCTAAAATTAGAGAAAAACCGTCAAACAACTTAAACCAAATAGATGAAATGACTTAAAAGGAATTGTTAAAATGAATATTATTCAATTTGAAGATCAGCAACAGCAACGCCATGTGGGTGTAGTGAAACAGAATGAAATACATTGTGTTAATCAAGTAAAAACCATACGTGAATTAGCTTTATTAGCAATTCGTAATCAGACGACCTTAGAAGAGCAAGTTGAGCGATTAGGGCTTAGCCAATCTGATGAAAATTACGAAAATTTGTTAAAAAACAAGCAGGTTTTAGCACCACTTGACCATCCTGATTCTGCACACTGTTTGGTTTCTGGTACAGGGTTAACGCATCTTGGTTCTGCTTCTACTCGAGATAAAATGCACCAAGAAAACCTAAACAATGCAGCATCAGTAACAGATACTATGCGTATATTCCAATGGGGTTTAGAGGGAGGTAAGCCGGAACAAGGAACAACGGGGGTACAACCTGAATGGTTCTATAAAGGTGATGGCTCAATCGTAGTACGTCCTGGCGAAGATTTTTCTTTACCTAATTTTGCTGAAGATGGTGGAGAAGAACCAGAAATTGTGGGTTTATATGTGATTGGTGATGACCGCAAACCGTATCGTATTGGATTTGCATTGGGAAATGAATATTCAGATCATGTGATGGAACGTCGTAACTACCTATATTTGGCACATTCAAAACTACGTTCATGTAGTTTCGGTCCAGAATTACGTACAGGCGAACTTCCTACACATTTGCTCGGTATGAGTCGGATTCGTCGTGGTGACCGTGTTATTTGGGAAAAGGAGTTTTTATCTGGTGAAGATAATATGTGTCATAGTATTGCCAATCTAGAATATCATCATTTTAAATATGCACAATTCTTACAACCAGGCGATGTGCATATTCATTATTTTGGTACAGCAACTCTATCGTTCGCGGAGCAGATTCAGGCTCAAGTTGGGGATCAATTTGAAATTGAAATGCCTGAATTTGGTCATCCATTAAAAAATTCCTTCTCAAAAGCAGAGCCAGAACTTGCAATTGGTTCAGTCATTACTTTATAGAGATATCAACGATGAAGATTGGGTATAGTTTGATTGCAAGCAAGGTAAGTATGAAAGTGATCAAATACTAAAAAGTTTGAATGCAACGACAAAAAGAATGACCTTCTTCTTTCTATTAAGCAAGCGAGAATAAAGTAAATCTTGAATGTGGACTTGCTGATGAAGCACTCAAGATTTTTAAATATAATTCACCTTAGCAGCGAGCTGAGTGATTAGAAAAGGTGTCCTATAACTCCCCGTCATGGTTGATGCGGGAGTTTTTTTCTCGTTTGAAAAGTTTAATCTTTTTTTATGACTTGATGATACAAACCATTCATCTGTTTAAATATTAAACCAGACTCAACTCTATCTAAAAATTTATCTATAGATAGATACAAGCAATCTTCCCCTAATTAAAACTAAAACTTCAATTTTTTGTTGATGATAAAACACCCTAAAAGATAAATAGTAATCATTATCCCTATTATTCTTAAAATCATATATAGTGTTTGTGCTTTTTTAACAGCTAACTGTGATTGCAACAGTTATTAATTGAATGAGATATCAACAATGAAAATAAAGCTTGGGGTCAACCAATATCCGCAATTTCGCTTTACACCTGTGCTAAAAATTGGCTTTTTGCTGTCAGTACAGATTTTGTTTTGTCATAACGTTTATGCAGAAAATCAGAACATATCCAATGAACAAACGTTAGACACCATTAAAGTTAAAGCATCTGCAACGACAGTGCATCCGCTAGAAAAACAGGTAGACAATGGCGCACTGGGTTCAAAACGCATACTCGACACGCCCTTTTCGGTAACCGTAGTTGGTAGTGAAGATATTGAAAAACGCGGCGCGAAATCGATTGCTCAAATTCTTGTCAATGAACCCTCTTTTTATTCCCCGACCGCCGCCAATGCAACCGATTGGTGGGGTGCAAGTATTCGTGGTTTAGCCGTCAGAAACTATTTTATGGATGACTATCCCATTTTGGGTTATTGGGGCGGTGATTTACCCATTGAAGCGGCAGATAATGTGACCGTTTTGAAAGGCTTAACTGGATTTATGTACGGGTTTGGTTCGCCAGGTGGTGCGATTCGCTATCAAACTAGACGCCCAACCGAACAACCAAAAACATCGGTGAGTTTGGACTATCGGCCATCAAGCTTGTTCTCTGTCATGCTAGATACCAGTAATACCTTTAAGCCCGCTGACCTAAAATATCGCTTTATGTTCGCAACAGATCAAGGCACAGCGTACAACAGCAGCCAGACCAATCGCTTTGTAACTTCATTGGCATTAGAAAAACAGTTCAATGATGCCCTGATTTGGGATGCAAATGTAATCTATGAAAAGAATAGATTATCTAAAGAACCGTTTACTTTTATGCTCGATTCAAATTATAGCGGCACGCATCTTCCAAGCGTTCATTATGATTATGATGACGTCAATGTCGATAATTCCTATTACCGAACAAATACGTTAATTGCATCAACAGGATTAAATTGGCAAATTAATGATCTTTGGAAAGCAAAATATCAATTTGGTTACACCGAAAAAAACCATGAATCGAATAAGTCTTTTGCAAGCTTAAACAATGTGGCGGGTGACTATAATTTATACATGTACAATTTTGCTCAACATTTAGAAAGTTTTACCAATCAAGCCATGCTGTTTGGGCAGATCAACACAGGCATCATTCAACATGATTTAGTTTTTGGTGTCGGGCATCTCAAAAATGTAACGACAGCAGGCAATAACAGTTATTGGCAAGTCAATGCTACTGGTAATTTATATCAACCGCAAACTTTTTTAGTTTCACGCACTCCAGATTTTTCACTTAAAGCTTATAGTACAGTCATTAATCAAGACTATGGTTTCTTAAGTGATACCCTGCATTTTTCACCGCGTTGGCAAGCAATTTTAGGTGCAAGATATACACATTACGACCAAGAAGCCAATGTTGCCAACACCAAAGGCTATAGCACCAATGCTTTAACGCCAACCTTTGCGCTGCTGTATAAACCAACCGATGATATGACCGCTTATGCTAGCTATGTTGAATCCTTAGAAGCAGGTTCAGTGGTTGGTGCGACCTATATTAATGCGGGCGACACGCTCGATGCGACCATTAGCAAACAGTACGAACTCGGTTTGAAATATGCCTTAGATAACATTAGTTTAAGTAGTGCAATATTTCGTATTGAACGATCTAGCAACGTGGCCAAAAAACAAGGCAATGGTGTTTATCTGAGTCAAGATGGGTTAGACATCTACCAAGGCTTAGAATTCAACACGCAAGTGCAAGCCACTGACCAATTCAATTGGGGCTTTGGTCTGGTTTATTTAGATGCGTTTAAAGACCAACTGAGTACAGCCAATGCGGCTTTAGCAGGCAAAACCCCAACGGGCGTTCCACAATGGACACTAACCACCCGAGGCGAATATCAAATTCCACAAATTGCTGGACTGAGCTTACATGCAGATGCGCGCTATAATGGTATGCGCTATTTTGATGATGAAAATACCTTTAAAGTTTCAGCTTATACCACTGTAAATGCAGGTCTTTCTTATCAATTTAAACTTGCCAAGCATAACGCAGTGTTAAACGCCAATATTAACAATCTATTTAATAAAAAATATTGGGCGGCAGGAAATTACGGTTATTTCACGCTAGGTGAAGCTCGAAACGCAGCATTATCGCTAAAAATGGATTGGTAATTACACATAAAAAATACAAGACTTACTTTGGCTTATTGTTTTACTGAACAATAAGCCAAATTTAATTGAACATTGATACAATTTTTTCATCTCTATGCAGTGATTAGCACATCCATTCTGCTTTTTTAAGCAATATTCATCTGCAGAAATTGAACTCTAAGCATAAATGTATACAATTGCCCTATCGTAATCAGGTGTCATAATCATGCAAGAACTGTGGACCGCAGTAGATGAATATATCGAATCACATTTAATCCCTCACGATTCAAAGCTAGATCAGGCGGCGCAAAACACAGTCAGCCACGGATTCTCAAATCATCTTGCTGTTGCACCCAACCAAGGCATGTTTCTACAAATGCTGATTCAAATGAACCGTTGTAAACGTGTTTTAGAATTGGGAACATTTGCAGCATATAGCACTATTTGGCTTGCACGCGCCTTACCCGAAGATGGTTATTTGCTCACTATTGAAAACCGCGACACACATGCCAAAATGGCACAATACAATATAGACCAAGCAGCACTGACACCAGAAGTTGAACTCAAAGTTGGACGTGCAGCTGATATTTTAAATAATTTAGATGCAAATACGCCTGCATTTGACTTTATTTTTATCGATGCAGATAAAGCAAGCTACCCTGAATATTTAGAATTAAGTTTAAAGCATTCGCGTTCTGGAACCGTCATTGTATTAGATAACGTGATTCGCGCTGGGGATATCATTAATCCAGACAATCATAAACCAAGCATTGAAGGCTTGCGCCAAACCTTTGCTGCACTCAAAAATCATCCAAAATTGCTGTCTTGTACTGCTTTACAGACCATTGGTTCTAAAGGTCACGATGGTTTTGCCATCGCAATTGTAAAATAAGAACAAAAAACAATCTATCGTAAATTATATTTTAAATACAATGCCTTATAATGTCTGTCCATAATTTTATCCACAGATAATGAGGATAAATATGGACAGATTTTTTCAAAATCTATTTGACCACAATTAAAGGCACATTTAAGTCCCTAAAAATAGTTGTGGTAATGCTGCCTAAGAAAAATTGGTGAATTTTACTGTGACTAAATGCACCCAGTAATAATAACTGAATACCATGCTCACGCTGATAATCCATAATATTTTCTGCAACATCGCCATAACGAGTTTCCGCCACCACATTAATATTGGAATTTTCTAAAAATGCTTTTGGCTCTTCTAGCATGTCTGGATGATCGCCCACATACAACAAATGACACTGCAACAGACGCAATAAATCGGTTTGTGGAATACGGTTCAACATTTTTAGGCATGTTGGCGAATATTCATAGGCAAAAATGAAGCGTGTTGGCGCTTTAAAATGGTCACCAACGGTCATAACGGTACATTTAGCACCGCGAATAAAGTTCTCAACATTACTGCCAATGACTTTATTTTTTCCAGCTGCACGCTCGCCAACGCGGCCGATTATGGCAAAGTCATCTTCTCTGAGCACATTAAAGCTTTGTTCTAAAAAGTCGCCTTTTTCTTGAATAATGGTGGTATCTAAGCCGTATTGTTCTTTAATCATGTGTGAAATATGTTGCAATAAATTATTGCTGTAATTCACCGCAAGTTCACTTTGTTTTTGTTCTAACTCGGCAAGCTCTTTTAATAGCATGGCATTACTTTCAAAGCCAATCACACCACTAATTTCGCCTAAATGATAACTTGCCGGATAATAATCTAAGATTTGCAATAAAACCAATTCTCGATGGGTTTCTTTTGCAACCCATGCCGCAGCCGCAGCAATTGCATTAATGCATGGAGATGAGTCAATACAGGCGATCACACGTTTCATTTTAGCCTCTCTTTTGGTTGCGCTAAAAAACGCTTTTGGTCTAGTTATTAACCCTAACTTAGCACAGTTCAATGGAAGCGAAAACGATTTTATGTTGATAATTTTGAATAAAATGCGCGATTTTTCACTCGCGCCAGCGGATAAATTGCGCAGGATTTCCAGCCATGACAGCCCGATCATCAATATTTTTAGTGACCATACTATTCATGCCCACAATGGCATGTGCGCCAACTTTCACTCCATCTTTAATGCCAACATGGGCGCCTAACCAAACGTCACGACCAACATAAATCCCTTGTGAACGTACCGCTTGCTGATAAATGGGTTGCTCTAATGCCATTCCATGATCAAAAGCATATAAATGACTATAAGCGGCTATCCGCACTTGGTCTTCAAGCACAATGCCTGCACGTCCACCATCCAAAATACAATGATGATTAATCGCCACCTCATTGCCAATGGTCAGCGGCCCATGCAAAGTACAATCTGCGGCAATAAAGCAGTTATCGCCAATAGTAATTTTGCGTCCGCGTTCAGCAAAAATATGCGCCAATGGCGAAATAAAACAGTTCTTGCCAATTTCAACGGTTTCCATGTCCATTAAATAGGCTTGATATTCCTGTTGCCATTGCTCTGCCCATGCACGGTGTTTCGGTTTGAGCGTCCAATACAGCCATGGCATGTAATTCAAGCGCTGTTTGTGCTGTTCTCGGTATTTAAGTAATGGATCGTGCTCAGTCATGTGTATCATCACATTTTAAGCTTTCGCGGCCGCGAGTCACGTCTTGAATTTTTTGCGAGAGTGCCGCAATTTGATGCACTTGCAACTGTGCTATAACATACACACCTTCGGCAGTATATTCTTCTTGATACTGTATTTGCTGTTGTTGTAATTCGTATTGCAAAATTGCCCATTCATTGAATAAACAGGAAAATTCGACTTGTTTTTTTTCAATCAGTTCAATTTTTTCAGCCAACAATAAACATTGACCTGCGGTGCCACCATAGGCTCGTACCAAACCACCGGTTCCAAGCTTTATACCACCATACCATCGGTTTACTAAAACCAAAACATTGGTTAAATCATTACCTTCTATGGTGGCTAAAATAGGACGACCTGCGGTGCCTGATGGTTCGCCGTCATCATTAAATCGAACGTGATGCCCAATTTTCCATGCCCAACATTGATGCGTCGTACTAATATCTTTATAACTTTCTAAAAAATCACGCACCTCTTGCTCATTTTCTACAGGCACAGCAAAAGCCTGAAAACGACTCTTTTTAATGTCTTGTTCAAATTCAACCAAGCTTGCAAGGGTAAATGGCATAGATCACATCGATAAAACATATTGATAGAATTCATGGCATAGATAAACATTTATTCACTATCATCTATGCCACAACAAATCGCTAAGCGGTTATTCCGGTGCGGTTAATTCCGTCATCGGCCAACGTGGGGTTGTGGTCACCGCCAAACCATCGCACGCGCCAGCTTTTAAGCGTTGGTAACCTGCAAAGGCAATCATGGCGCCGTTATCGGTACACAGCGCAGGTTCGGCATAAAAAACTTCGGCTTTTATTTTTGCCAACTTGTGTTCTAAGCTTTCACGTAAGCGTAAATTTGCACTAACGCCACCTGCAATCACCAAACGTTTTAAGCCAGTTTGCTTTAACGCTTTGACTGATTTTTTCACTAACGTGTCAACAATGGCTTCTTGGAAAGATGCAGCAATATCGGCATCGCGGTTTTCGCCATTTAATTTTTTCAATTGCACTGAAACTGCGGTTTTTAAACCACTAAAGGAAAAATCTAGTCCTTGATGCAGCATCGGACGTGGAAATTCAAACGCATTCATATCACCTTGTAAGGCAAGTTTGGCAATATTTGGCCCACCTGGATATGGCAAGCCCATCATTTTAGCAACTTTATCAAAGGCTTCGCCTGCCGCATCATCAATCGACTCGCCTAATAATTCGTATTGTCCAATGCCGTAAGCTGCCATCAATTGGGTATGCCCACCCGACACCAACAACGCCACAAAAGGAAATTCAGGGGGTGTTTTAGACAACAAAGGCGCAAGCATGTGCCCTTCCATATGGTGAACACCAATAGCAGGTTTGTTTAAAGCAAATGCCAAAGTACGGCCAAATAATGCGCCGGTCATGAGCGCTCCCATTAAACCCGGCCCGCGTGTATAGGCAATGGCATCAATTTGTTGCTTCGTTACACCACTATGTTGTAACAATTCATTGATTAAAGGAATGAGTTTACGTACATGGTCACGAGATGCCAATTCAGGCACAACGCCGCCATATTCGGCATGTAATTGGATCTGGCTATATAAAACTTGCCCCAAAATACCTTGCTCACTGTCATAAAGTGCAAGTCCAGTTTCATCACAAGAGGTTTCTAAGCCTAAAACAATCATTAAAATGCCTATTTTTCTATCCAAATTACAGCGATTGCTATTATAGACTTGTGATATGAGATGTAAATGAGTAAAATAGCGAGCTTCACTTGTCAGCTAGTGCATGGTGCATTGGCTGTTATCCATAAATATTTGAGGATTCTTCATGCCACAAGTTAAATTGAAAGAAGGCGAACCAGTAGACGTAGCTATCCGTCGTTTCAAGCGTTCATGCGAAAAAGCGGGTGTTTTAGCTGACGTTCGTAAACGTGAATTCTATGAGAAACCAACTCAAGAACGTAAACGTAAAAAAGCTGCTGCAGTTAAGCGTTATCAAAAGAAATTGACTCGCGAATCTGTACGTACTACTCGCCTTTACTAAGATTAATTTGTGATTGAAGCTTGCATGACTATGAATACATTAAAAAACCAAATTACTGACGCATTAAAAACAGCAATGCGCGCCAAAGAAATGGCAACAGTGACGGTCATTCGTAGTTTACAAGCGGCAATTAAGCAAATTGAAATTGACGACCGTATTGAGCTTGAAGAACCTCAAGTTCTTGCGGTTGTTGAAAAACAAATTAAACAACGTAAAGAATCGGTTAAAGCCTTTCAAGGTGCTAACCGAGAAGATTTAGCTAGTAAAGAGCAAGCCGAAATCGAGATTTTATCTCAATTTCTACCAGAAGCTATGACTGAGGAAGCGCTTGATTCTCTCATTGAGCAGACAATTACTGCTCAAGGTGCAACTAGCATGAAAGATATGGGTAAGGTGATGAATTCTCTACGTCCGATCATAGCCGGGCGTGCCGATCCTGCACAAGTTTCTGCTAAAATTAAAGCTAAACTGGCTTAAATTTAACGCAATCTCTTCGCACTTAATCAATATGATATAAGCGCTCTTGCTGCATTTGCTTTAAACGCGCATCTACCGTAGCCAATAAAGATGGATTGTCTTTCGATAAACGCTGTGCGTGTAATAGCGACTTAATTCCATCTTCTTCTAAACCCGACCAAAATTGTGTTTCAGCACGATATCTCAACACATTAATTTGCTTAATCAATGACGCTGGATTTTCATTTTCCGCACGCATCATTAAATCCCAACCCGCAACGTCTCGCGGATTATCCTGCAAAATTTTCTTCACCACTTGCTGTGCCAATACAGTATTTTTTTGGCGAATTAAAACTTCTGCATATTTATAGCTTAATGCGCGATTCTCGGGCATTAATACCTGTTGCGCTGCAATCACCTGCTTTGCATGGTCAAATTGTTGTTGATTCATCAAAATATCGGTTTTCAACAAAACTGCCAAAACATTATTTTTACTTGCATTGGAAACTCCATCTAACACCTGTTGCGCCTTTTTAAAATCACCTTGCTGTACATATAATGCCGTCAGCGCCAACTTTGCCGATTGATTATTTTGAGCCACTAGCGTCAGCAACTGATTTTCTGTGACTTTATTGGTAATCACACCAGTATACCAGCGAATAAGGTCGTACTGCCGATGATCCAAATTCAATTTTACCGGCGGTAATTGACTGGCACGTAACCGCGCCTCACTCATACGCTGAGTGGTTAAAGGGTGTGTAAGCCAAAATTCAGGCATAAAACTGACCTGAGATGAACTGCGTTGCATGCGTTCAAAAAAATCAGCCATACTGGCAGGATTATAGCCTGCAGCAGTCATATATTGCATTCCAATCCGGTCGGCTTCTCGCTCTTGGTCGCGGCTATAACTTAATTGGTGATCAATTAATGCCGCTTGCGTGCCAAGCATAATCGCAGAACCCGCATTGCCATCGCTTTTACTGGCAATTGCAGCCCCCACCAAAATACCAGCCAAAGCCAATAACCCTTGTCCCTTAAAAGCTTCTTGCGATCGGCTATAATGTTTTTGTGTTACGTGTGCAATTTCATGCCCAATAACACTTGCAACTTCATCACTATTTTGTGCCAATAAAATCAGTCCAGTATTGATGGCAAAAACACCGCCCGGAACAGCAAATGCATTAACTTGTGGATCATTGATAATAAGTAAGCCGATAGGCTGTGGCAAATTTGTTTGCACCCAAATTTTAGTAAAAATTTCATTAAGTTGATCTTGCAACCAAATATCTTGAATGAGTGGCAGATGCTGATGAATTTCCCGATAAACTTTTTCACCCAAATAACGCTCATTTTGCTGATCTAGCAACCCCGTGCCCGAACCAATTTCAGGGACTAAATTTGCCTCAGGGATATATCTCGGTGTGAGCATCACCGATTGTGCCGCACAGACTTGACTTGCCCAACCTAATAACAACATACCCAAATATCTGTTCAAGTCATATATCCTTTATCAAAGCAGTTTCGCTTCATTTCTCTGTAAATTTTGGATTTACCAAATAAGAAGGATAAGCGCCTTCTAAAGCTTGTGTGAGATTTTTATAGGCTAACTCTGCCATTTTTTGACGTGTTTCGAGTGTTGCCGAACCCACATGTGGCAAAGTAACAACGTTATTTAAGCTAAATAATTCAGAGCTTTGCAATGGTTCTGTTGCATAAACATCTAAACCCGCCGCAAAAATTTTGTTTTGTTTCAAGGCTTGAATTAAAGCATGCTCATCAACCACCGCACCACGAGAAATATTAACCAATACCGCATGTTTCTGCATGAATGCCAATTGTTTTTCACCAATTAACGTACGAGATTCAGCATTTAAATTGACTGCAATCACCACAAAATCTGAACGTTTTAACAACGACTCTAAGTCACAATATTCTGCATTGAGGGCTTGCGCGATTTCTATTTTTTCATGGCGCGCGTGATACAACACATTCATATTAAAGCCATAAAAACCTCGGCGGGCAATTGCTGTGCCAATATGGCCTAAACCAATAACCCCTAAAGTTTTACCAAAAACATCTTGCCCGAACAAGGTGCTCGGCAATGTTTTGGTCCACTGCCCAGCTTTTGTCCAAGCATCTAACTCAGGTACGCGCCGCGCTGCACTCATTAGCAAGCTAAAGGCAAGATCTGCCGTGGTTTCAGTTAAAACGTGTGGCGTATGGCTCAGCCAGATTTTTTGTTGGTTTAAATAAGCCACATCGTAATTGTCATAACCCACACTGATGCTAGAAATAATTTTAAGTTTTTGGGCTGACGCTAGATTATCTTGATTTAAAACACGACCAGAGCCAATCATGCCATCGGCATCCACTACGGCCTCTCTAATTTGCTGATTGATATTGCCAAGTTTTGGGTTTAAGCACACTACCTGGTATTTTTGTTTTAATTTTTCAAGTATTTGATTGGGGATTTGACTAAAAACAACGACTTTTTGCTGCATATGATCCTCTTTATTTTAAAAGCAAACTCACCTTCTCCCATAACTCACGTTTTTTTAAAGGTTGCGCTAACATTTCATCTAAACTTGGCAAAATCTGCGTTGATACATCCGCTATAGAAAACGGTAACTTACCAAGACTAAGTATAGGTTTTTCATGCGCAATCACATCTAAAAAACCTTTCACATAATCGCTGAGCGCATGGGGTTCTTGTAAATCCAATAAAGGAAAAGGCCACTGCAACTCTGCCACTTGCAAATTTAAGCTAGTTTTTATATTACGCCACAACTGCTGTGTGCTTTGTGCTAATTGTTGTTGCTCTGTTATCAGAATAAATTTCTCAGACACTAATACGTGCAAATGAAATTCAACAGGTGCTAAAATTTCAGCCACTTTGGTTTCAGGTAACGGCTCGACAGGCTGCACTACGGGCGCAGTATTTTGTACGGGTCGAGGATTTATACGCTCAGATATTTTAGCTTTTGGCTGAATAACCGGTTCAATTTGGGCTTCCAACGCTTGAGCCATGATTGCTTGATTCGGTTCTTCAGTCGTTTGGTCTCGCCAAATGGTTTTAGGCACAATCGAACACACAACCGCCTGACGTGGAGCCCAAAGCTCGACACCCATGCTGCGCAGAAGCTGTTGTTGATGTTCAATCATATTTATATCAAGCTTATTTAAGGATGGCTAGTTTAGGGAATTTTTAATTTAAAGGATAGCACTACTGCCCAATTGCTACACAATCATAATGCTATTTTTTTTCAGAATATGATCTACAATTTCATCGGTATTAAAACCCAGTCGCCAATATAAAAGTTGTAGCATATCTAGCTCGTCTTGTGTAATTACACGATCATTCCACAGACACTGTTCGGCAATGCCCAAAATCTTTAAACGGTCGCGTAAAAGTAAGCCAGACAAATCTTGTAAAATTTCACCCAAATCTATCGGTTCATCAGAAATATCTTGATATTGCTCAAGATTTTCCGTTTTAAGTAATTGAGTCAGCATTTTTTCTCTGGCTTCAAGCTGATGGCTGCTGTTAATTTGCTGCACATGCAACAACGCATCCATTAAGCGAATTACCTCAGGCAATACTTCATCATAGGCGGCAGGCATTCGCTCTGGCAATAAATCCAGTTGATATTTCACCCGTTCTAGCAACAACCCATCTAACAGTCCAATTTCACCATCGGCTTGCACAATATACGCCAATTTGGTTAAAAACTGTCGCGCAAAACTGGCTGGCATGGTTTGAATGTTATCACAAGCATCATAAAAAATTTGTACGTGCTGGCGACCATCAATACTCAACAATGCATCAATTAGCGCTTGACTGACTGGCGCATCCTTTGGGATGTATTCGCGATATTGCCGAATCATTAAAATTGCCACCAAAACTTCTCTGGAACCTGTTGCAGTTTGCAGAGCGCGATTAATTTGCTCTGGTCGAACCATATTGGCGCGAATGCTCGGATTTAAAGGCTTAATGGCATCTTTCATTGAAAAACTAATTGGTGATAAGCGCAACAGCGGTAGCGGTTGCGGTGCAGACCAAACCAAATGAATTTCTGGCGTGTTTTCATCGTCAAACGGTGTAAATAAGCTTGACCACGGTTGGCTGCGTAATTTTTTTAAGTTTTCTAATTGTAAATCTTCCAACAAGCTTGGATTCAATTCGTAAATTCGGCGCTCAATACTTGGGTGAATGTTCAGCCAACTTTGGGGACTTAATGAATTGGCGAAGCACATATGTGCCACAGATTCAGAATATGGACTATGAATTTGCGACCCTGCATGATGCACATAAATCCTTAATAAAGTTTGGATATTGGCTTCGCTATCAATCATTTGGCTGGTTAAATCGTCATTTTTAAACGTTCGCCCAGACAAGGTGATAAATTTAATTAGGCGAGAAATAAATAAGCCCATGCTTCCCATAAGCCAAATAATGCCGCCTAATGCGACTAAAATGGTTTCAAATTTGTTTTGTTTTTTTTGATGATACGGCTTAAACCCTAAGCGAGCAACATTACTACCGAGCTGATTAAAGGTTGTCAGACTACTAAATAAAATTTTTAACCGTGTATTTTGCTGAGTTTCACCACTTAAAATTTGATAAAACGCATAACTAAACAATCCATATAACTCAAGTTCATCTAAATTTTGTAGCGCGCCCCAAGTAATAATAATCACGGTATCACTTGCTTGAACACCTGCGGTCAAGGCATTAACCCCAACCTCATCGGGCAATACATACAAGCTCGGTGTTTTTACATTAAATTGCTGCGCGAATCGCTCAATAATTTTAATTGCAGCAATTTCTTCGGGTGTGCTTTCTAAGGCATTGACATAGCGCGCATGTAATTGCTTTGCCAACGAATGCCCACCTTCACGAAAAACATAAACTTCGTAAAGCACAGAACCCGTCATAATACCTAAAATGACGAGCAGAACAATCGGGCTAAAGCTGTACCAAAAAACCGATTGTTCTGGTTCCAAATAATGTACAAACAAGCCAAAAGAGAAGTTCAATACAATAAGGGTGATCAAGATTGCAACCAAACAAATGGCTGTTGGCCAAAACAGATTTTTTTGATGATGTGAAAAAAATGTATTTGCTGCCAATTTTAAACCACCTCATGCTTTTGGGCATTGTAATCTTAGAATAAAAAAGCGGGAAATTCCCGCTTTTTATGTCTAGCTTTAAGAAAACTTAATCGCCATGAATGCCAGTTAAATCTACAGAAGATGCATCGATATTTACATCAATATAACCATCTTTCTTTTTCTTGGCCAAATCACTACGGCTACGCTGTAAAGCATCTAAATAGTTTTCATCGATGTCGCCTGTCACATAAATACCATCAAAAACAGAGCAGTCAAATTCAACCACTTCTGGTACTTTTGGAATGCGAATGGCTTCTTTTAAATCTTCTAAATCTTGGAAAATTAAGCGATCTGCACCAATAATTTCACGGATCTGCTCAACACTACGATTGGAAGCGATTAATTCATTTTTGGCAGGCATATCAATCCCGTAAACATTCGGGTATTTGACCATTGGCGCAGCAGAGGCAAAAAAGACTTTCTTCGCACCCGCATCGCGCGCCATTTGAATAATTTCGTTACAAGTCGTTCCGCGTACAATCGAATCGTCTACCAACAAAACATTTTTGCCCTTAAACTCAAGTTCAACGGGGTTAAGCTTTTGACGCACCGATTTTTTACGCTGCTGCTGACCCGGCATAATAAACGTACGCCCAATATAACGGTTTTTCATGAATCCTTCACGGAATTTCACACCCAATACATTAGCAAGTTCTAATGCTGAGGTACGGCTGGTATCTGGAATTGGAATTACCACATCAATATCGTGTTCTGCAGTCCATTCATCCAAAATACGATGGGCCAACTTTTCACCCATTTTAAGACGCGCTTTATACACCGAAATACCATCGATGGTGGCATCTGGACGAGCAAAGTAAACGTATTCAAAAATACATGGGAAATATTTTGGATCGCTTGCGCATTGCTTAGAGAATAATTCGCCTTCAGCGTTAATATAAATTGCTTCGCCCGGTGCAATATCACGCTCGACTTTAAAGCCGAGCGCTGTGATCGCTACCGATTCAGAGGCAATAATATATTCTTTTTGCCCTTGCTCATTTTCGCGTGAACCATAAATTAATGGGCGAATACCATTTGGATCGCGGAAACCAACCAGTCCTTGACCTGTAACCATTGCCACGACACCGTAAGCACCACGGCAGCGCTGATGTACACGATGCACCGCATAGAAAATATCTTCGGCGGTTGGATGTAGCGTTCTAAGTTTTTGTAATTCGTGCGCAAACACATTTAACAAGACTTCTGAGTCAGAATCTGTGTTCATGTGGCGCAAATCTGTTTCAAACAAATCTTGGCGAATTTCATCGGCATTGGTTAGGTTACCGTTGTGTGCCAATGTAATCCCATACGGTGAGTTTACATAAAATGGCTGCGCTTCAGCACTACTTGAAGAACCAGCGGTTGGATAACGCACATGTCCAATACCATAATTACCCTGCAAGGCGCGCATATGGCGCGTATGGAAAACATCACGAACCAAACCGTTATCTTTACGCAAGAAAAGACGTCCATTGTGACAGGTTACAATCCCTGCTGCGTCTTGCCCACGATGTTGCAACATCGTTAAAGCATCAAATAACAATTGGTTAACTGGAGCTTGTCCAGCAATTCCAACAACACCACACATAGCAACCTCGCAAAAAGCTTGGATTAATTAAAAGGGTTTTCTGCTGAATGACCAGATTCATGTTTATTAGACGTAATCTGATCAGGTTTTTCTTCAACAGAAGAAGTTTCACTCGGTGATTTTCCTTGGTTCATATGCTCAATTGTATCACTTGCAATTTCTTTAGAAAGCTCGGTTGCCAACGGCGCATACGGTAAAAGCGTTTGCACCATTTTTGACTGCTTCCAAGATTGGGCGGTTTGCACCCACGGTTGCACACCTTGCATGGTGATTAACACAATCAATAAACTTTTTAATGAACCAAAAATACCACCAGCCAAACGGTTAAGCGGCCCTAACTTCAGTGAACTCAGTAATTTATTAAAAATTGCCGAAATTAACCAGGTTACAACCACAATAATTAAAACAATAAAAGCAAATGCAGCAATTTTTTGCACCACTGCATCATGGCTTAATCCTGTCATATATGGCGCCAAATCATTTGTATATCGCGCACCTAATATCAGTGCGCAGATCCAGCCGATTAGGTTGGCCAAGGATTTTATCAGTCCTTGTCGCAAACCACCTAACCCCCCAATGATCAATACAATGAATAAGACAATATCAATGACATTCATATTTATGCTGTATGCATCGCCTTTACACTGTCCTGAATTAATTTCGGACCTGTATAAATAAGACCACTATAAAGCTGCACCAAACTTGCGCCCGCTTGCTGTTTTAAATGGGCTTGATCGCCAGATAAAATACCACCCACACCAATTAATGGAATTTGATTTTTTAAAACGGCGGCAAAACTTTTAAGACAGGTTGTGCTTTTATCGAACACAGGCGCACCCGACAACCCACCCGCTTCTTTTGCAAAAGGCAAGTTTTCTACGCCATCGCGCGAAAGTGTGGTATTGGTGACAATCAGACCATCAATTTTATAGGCTAAAAGTTGTTTGGCGATAAAGGCAATATCATCGGTGGTTAAATCTGGGGCAACTTTAAGAACTAAAGGAACGTAGTGTCCATATTCTTCAGCAAGTTCTGCTTGACGTTGCTTTAAGGTTGCAAGTAAATGCGTTAATGCTTCACCGCTTTGTAAACTGCGTAAGTTTTTTGTGTTGGGAGATGAAATATTAACAGTGACATAAGAGGCGTAATTATAGACTTTTTCGAGGCAGATTAAATAATCATCCACGGCATTTTCAACTGGCGTGTCGGCATTTTTACCAATATTAATACCCAAAACACCTTTAAAACGCGCAGCTTTTACATTTTCAACCAGCTTGTCGACACCGTCATTATTAAAGCCCATACGGTTGATAATTGCTTTGGCTTTTGGAAGTCGAAATAAACGAGGTTGCGGATTACCCGCTTGAGGACGTGGTGTAATGGTTCCAATTTCAATAAAACCAAAACCTAATGCAGCAAGTGCATCAATATACGCGCCATTTTTATCTAAACCTGCAGCCAAACCCACAGGATTAGGAAATTCAATGCCCATACACGTTACGGGTTTTGAAATAAATGCGGCGTTCACAAGGCCGATCTTATGTCCGGTTTTCAACCAAGATAATGTAAGATCATGCGCACGCTCTGGTGCTAAGGAAAACAACAAAGGGCGAGCCAGAGAATACATCATAACGTCATCAAGTCTATAGATTTGAGTTTGGCTTATTATAGGCATGACAATAAAAAAACGCTATGCTCTACAACGCTTTATTTATACGTTTCGTAACTAACTCGATGCTAATTCAGTCAATAACTTTGATATTTCATCAATTTGAGAAAGCG
This sequence comes from Acinetobacter sp. MD2(2019), assembly GCF_035615615.1. NCBI lineage: Bacteria > Pseudomonadati > Pseudomonadota > Gammaproteobacteria > Moraxellales > Moraxellaceae > Acinetobacter > Acinetobacter sp. MD2(2019). The sequence goes on from NZ_VTDU01000001.1 coordinate 59,414, forward strand.
ATTGTACTTTCTCAAATTTAAACTGCACTTAAACCGATGGTATAAATGACGCTTGTTGCGTAGATAAGCCTTGTGCAATCACAGCTTGTTCATAGATACGTGCTTCAGCCAAGGCAAATGCATGGAAGTTTTGCTCAAGCAAAATCTCTTCGATATACGCCACAACATTCATATGACACACCACCACAATCGACTCGTAAGGCAATTTAGACAACCATTCAACAGCAACTTCAGCATCATCATCGGGTTTAATTCCATCGCAAATTAAAACAGGTACATCTGTAAATTGCTGCTGAATATGCGCCAATGTTTCTTGGGCACGCAATAGCGGACTCACCACAAAAACATCGGGCTGGACTTTTTGCTGAACAAAGTGCGCCGTTTGCTCCGCTTGTTGATGCCCTCTTGGCGTCAGCGGTCGTTTAATATCGTTCCCATTTATTGCAGGTGCGGCTTCGCCGTGGCGAACCAAAGTAAGTTGCATATCTAACCCTAAAACAACAAAAGTTTAAAAAGAATAATTCAGTAATATTTAACGATGTTTACAGTTGCTGATGTGGCAGCACAAATTCAACATCACTGCGGTGGCCATTTTTCATTAAAGCCAAAGCAATAGATAAAGGCGGCGCATTTTCAAAAATCACCTCATACAATGCATTGGTGATTGGCATATACACATCGAGCGCTTTTGCACGGGTACGCACTTGCACAATGGTATTTATGCCTTCAGCGGTTTGGCCTAATTCTTCAGTGGCTTGTTGTAACGTTTTGCCTTTACCCAAAGCAAAACCAACCTGATAGTTCCGGCTTAACGGACTATTACAGGTCGCGAATAAATCGCCAACCCCCGAAAGCCCTAAGAAGGTTAGTGGATTTGCACCCAGTTCAACAGCAAAACGGCTCATTTCAGCCAAGGCACGCGTTAAAATCATGCTGCGGGTATTTTCACCCACGTTGTGTGCAACCGCCATTCCCATGGCAACAGCATAAATATTTTTGAGCGCACCACCTAATTCCACACCATGCACGTCATCGCTTGCAAACACTCGAAATAAAGCGCTATGTAATGCCTGCTGCACGGCAGAACGGACCAATTCTGAATGGCTTGCAATTACGGTGCCTGCAGGCATGCCGGCCATAATTTCTTTGGCCAAGTTTGGCCCAGACAGCACACCATAAGGAATTTCAGGCAATTCTTCACGGATAATTTCAGTCATAAAACAAAAGGTTTCTGCCTCAATACCTTTGGTTAAGGAAATAATCGCTTGTGCAGAAATAAATGGCTTTATTTTTTTAATTACACTTCTAAACGAATGGCTTGGAATGGTCACTAAAATTAAATCGCACTCACGCACAGCCTGTTCTAAATCTGAAAGGACATTTAAACGTGCATCGAGTGGGTAATCTGGCAAATATTTTTTATTTACATGGGTTTGCTGCATTTCTTCTGCGGTTGCTGCATCACGAATCCACAATTTGGTCTGGCAACCGTTTCGTGCTGCCAAGTTGGCAACTGCTGTCCCAAAGCTACCGCCACCTAACACAGTCACACGTAATGCTGTAGTTTGGTCGGTATTTGACGGCTGGACTAAATCTGCAAAGTTCAATTCTGACATATTTTTACTCTTATCTTTTACGCGTCTGACCAAGTGCTAACGAATTCATCAATATTGATTTTTTGTCGGGCTGGCATGTGTTTATCTGCTGTACCAATATAGATAATTCCAGCAATTAAGTCTCTGTGTTGCAAACCTAAAGCGTGTTTTAACGCATTCGATTCACTCACCGCACCAGTGCGCCAAATACTCGCAAAACCTTGCGCTTGTAAAGACAATAAGAAATTTTCGATGACCGCGCCAGAACTTAAAATTTGCTCGTAATGTGGAACTTTTGCATGATCTTGCAAAGTGGTTAATGCCAAAACCAACAATGGCGCACGAAAAGGATGATTTTTCACCCGATCAATCTGCACCGGATCCATTTCAGTACTGGCAAGTGAGTTTGACAACAATTCGCCAAAAGCAGCTCTTTTTTCAGAAGGAATAATAACAAATCGGGTTGGTTTTAAACGATGATGATCTGGCGCAGCCAAAGCTGCCTCAAAAGCCAAAGCCAACTGCTGTTGATTAGGTGCAGGCGCAACCAAATGCCCCACCGATTGTCGCTGACTAATGGTGTCATGAAGTCTATCTACAAGCGTATTCGTCATGAATTTTTTCATCTTTCTCATTTAAACCTGACCGAGTAGATTAGCATATTCTAAAAATTGAACTCTAGATAAATCGGTAAATTTTAAGTATTTAAGACGTAACCAAACTTGGTTTTCAGGCAGCATATATAACTAAGTTCTCAAATATTTAATACAATATAAGATATGGGATATTCAAGTGATCTCCGACAAGCCCACTACAGTTCACTTCGTGATAATATTCAAAACTTATAAGCATTTTAAAAGCTCTACTGCCTGGTCCCAACCATTCACAGCAGCTTTTTCTAGCCACTGTTTTGCTTTAGTTTGATCTTGTTTGACACCTTTGCCTTCTAAATACATTAAGCCTAGGCTCCACTGTGCTGCCCCAATTTCTTGTTCCGCAGCCTGAGTATATAATGCCAAAGCCTTTGATAAATCTTGTTCAACCCCTAAACCATTTTCGTACTTATCTGCAAGATTATTGATTGCAGGCGCAAAGCCTTGTTCTGCCGCACACGTATAAAAATGCACCGCCAATGGATAAGATTGTTCGGTTCCATCCACACCGTCCTCTGAAAATACGCCCAACATATAGGTTGCAGCTAAGTTTCCCTGCATTTGTAAGGATTCTAACAAAGCTGATGTCAATTCTGTTTCAACATATACAGGCTCTTTCGACCAATAGCTAGCCCAGTTGTATTGTGCAAGTAAATCTCCGAATTTGGCAGATTGCCAAAACCAATCTCGCCCTCGTTTTGGATCTTTTTCAATACCATTTCGCCCTAAACTATAGTCCACACCGAGTTTAATTTGTGCAGGTGTATTTCCCAGTTTAGCGGCAAGTTCAGGATCAAGTAGCGGAATGCCTTCTGGTTCTTCTTCAACATCATCGTCAGATTCTTCAATCTGATGAATAATTTCTGTTTCTTCGAGTTTACCGCCCAAGGACCAAAGTCAAAGCGTCCTTCTACCTGTGAAAATACATGTACCATGTAATCATCTATTGCAGTTTCTGGGTTTGACAAAATATAGAGTTCGTTTTCAAAATCACCATTTTTAACCCAATAGATGTTTTGATCATAGTCATAACAGGTAAGCAATAAATCATATTCTGTTTGTTGTCCTCCTGGCTCACGACTATCTAAAAATACACGGAGGTTTGGAAAGCCTTTTACTTTGTATTTTTGGGGTACTTCTGCATGTTCCTCTTCATAGGCATAAGGTATTCGACTCACAATGCTTTGAATAACTTTTTTCTTATTTTTTTACCTAAATAATCATCAAACGATTGCCAACTTGTTGGCTCACTAATTAAGGTTTGCCCCCAAATTGGTGTTGAAGAGTCTGTACAAATTACTCCCCCTAAATTACGACACATACCATGAGAAATGGATTCTCTAATATTACCCACAGCATAAGCAGGAAGAGTAATCCAATATATTCTTTCATTTATTAAAAAAAAAGGATAAAAAACTATCTCAGAACTTTCAGCAAAAGACTCTCTAAATGCCACTTGATATTTTAATTGTCTATTTTTAAGTTGATTAAATGTTTTAGGAAAAAAATCCTGCATTGATTCAATAAGCCAATTAAAATCATGATTTTTTAGAATATTCAGACACTCGATATCTTCTGAATATAACTCACTATTTTCAATGTAATATAATTCTCTGTCCCTTATAGCAGCGTAGGAATCAACAATATAATCAAAATCATTTTCTAATTTTTTAATATTATAAAATGCCATATTCAATCTCACTTATTTTTTACTTGGTTTGCATCAATAGCTTTTTTAACTTTTGCTCTCATCTGTTTTTGAATATCCGCTAATTCAGCCTTGTATGTGGGATTAACATTTGTGCCTTTCCAAGTATTCCAACCACCACTAACTCCATTTTCAACTAGATTACATTTAGAGGAATTACACGATTGTAACATAGGCTGTAAATTCAACTTATCATTAATCAAGGCATTCTGGAGATCTTTTGGTAGATCAGTAAACCCTCGTGTTTTCTTAAAGACATCCTGAGGTAAAATATGAATTGCCAAAAATAAAACTCTATTCTGCATATTTCAGGCAAAAAAAATCTCAACCAAAGGATTGAGATTTTTTATTTTTCAAAAGCTTAGCAGTAACCGTCTAAACGTGTCAGCGGCAATTTTTGTCCAATGGCTTTTTCAATTTCAGGTAAAGAAAAAGCATCATCTTCAGACAAGAAACTGATACTCACACCGCGCACACCAGCTCGGCCAGTACGACCAATACGATGTACATAATCGTCCGACTGTTCAGGCAAGGTGAAATTAATGACATGCGAAACGCCATCGACATGAATTCCACGTCCTGCAACGTCTGTTGCAATCATAATGTTATTCACGCCATTTTTAAATTGGTCTAACATTTTCAAGCGTTTGTCTTGTGCAATTTCACCAGAAAGCATAACAACTTTATAACCATCACGTTTTAAATGATCGTACAGATGACGCACTTGATCGCGGCGGTTGGCAAAAATCATGACTTTATCAATCGGTTCTTGCGCCAAAACATCTTTTAACAATTTGTATTTATCTTGCTTCGCAACCATATAAACGCGTTGTTCTACGTCTGCATTGGTCTTTTTCTCGGGTTCAATTTCTACCGTAACCGGTTCAAATAACCATTGACGTGCCAAGTTCAATACATCATAGCTAAAGGTTGCAGAGAACATTAGGGTTTGACGTTGTTCTTTGCGAGGTGAATAACGCACAATGCGTTTAACCGCAGGAATAAAGCCCATATCTAATAAGCGATCGGCTTCATCAATGACCAAAAACTCAACTTGATCTAACCAAACTTCTTTTTGTTCCACAAAATCGATTAGGCGTCCTGGTGTTGCCACGATAATATCTACAAATTTTTGGTCTAGCTGTTTTCTTTGTTTGTCAAAATCGACACCACCCAAAAGTGTCACCACATTTAAATTGCTAAATTTGGCTAAAAATTTGGCATCACTTTCAATTTGTAATGCAAGCTCACGCGTTGGCGCCAAAATAAGCGCACGCGGCTCGCCACGAAAACGCTGTTCTTGAATAGGATTATGTAATAAGTCATTCATAATACTAATTAAAAAAGCAGCAGTTTTACCAGTACCTGTTTGTGCACGCCCAATAGCATCATGCCCTGCAAGAGTAAATTTTAAAACCTTTTCTTGAATTGGCGTCATTGAAGTAAAGCCAAGCGCATCAATCGCTTGTTTTAACTGTGGGTGTAAATTTAAGGTTTCAAAACCAGATGGCATAAATGAGTTGCCCCATGTCCACTTTAAAATAAGAGCTTATTATAAACAAAAATCTTAAAGAAATTTATTTATTTTTCAAGGCATTGATTTTACATCATTCGTATCTAAAAATACCGTTTAACAAATACAATCTGTATTTCCAATTCTTACAATAACATTATTTTTTTCAACAAGATAAAAAATCACTTAACACGAGTCAGTACACCACAATCCATTTGCCACAGCTCATCGGCAAAATAATCGGCATCTTCTGGGTCGTGTGTCACTAAAATAATTGGCAGTTGGTTTTCACGGATAATATCACGCACTAGCTTACGCATTTCTTGTCTTAAGTTTTGATCTAAAGCCGAAAATGGTTCATCTAAAAGCAACAGTTTTGGCTGTGCCGCAAGCGCCCGAGCCAAAGCCACTCGCTGCTTTTGCCCGCCAGACAATACCTGCACATAACGATCTGCAAGGTGTGCCAAGCCGACTTTTTCTAACCAAATTTTTGCAATGGTTTCAGCTTTTTTTTGACGTAAATCCCAAATTGACGGGTTATGGGCTAACGCAATATTTTGCGCAACGGTTAAATGTGGAAAAAGTGCGAACTCTTGAAATAGATACGATATTTTGCGTTTTTTAACGGCTATATTAATTTTTTTTTCGGTATCACAAAATAGTTGCCCTTGAAAATAAATGTGTCCCTGTTCAGGTTGTGTCAATCCTGCCAAGCACTTCAAAAATTGCGTTTTACCTGAACCAGAAGCACCCATAATCACAATAGATGAAGAATTAGAACACAATTGGCTTGCTAAAATACGCTGGGTTCTTTTTGTATCGGCATATTTTACAATGTTCAGATCGTATTGCATGGACGCACTCATCATTGTTTCCAGTGACGTTTATTTAATGCTTTAACCAACATTAAAATACTAATACAGACGACAGAGATGATCAGCACCAAATACGCCGCTTGCTCGTTATTTCCCGCTTGAACGGCCTCCCAAATACTAATGGAAATCGTTTGGGTTTTGCCCGGAATACTGCCTGCAATCATTAAGGTTGCGCCAAACTCACCTAAACTACGCGCAAAACCGAGTAATAGCCCCGCCACCACAGAATCCCAAACCATTGGCAAAATAATTATGAATAAGGTCTGTGCAAAATTCAGCCCCATAATTTTACTGGCATCTAAAATATTTTGTGGAATTTGCTCAAAGGCCGCTTGAATGGGTTTAAACACCAACGGAAAAGTCACCAGTGCTGCGGCAGCAATCGCACCATTTAAACTAAACACCATTTGAATGCCAATACTTGCAAGCCATTGCCCCAAAGAACTATTACTACCAAAACATACCAGCAAGTAGTAGCCCAAAACCGTTGGGGGCAGCACCATCGGTAAGGTTAAAATGCTTTCAAGCAGCGAGGTAAATTTATTACGTACACGAAAGAAAAATGCCGCAACAATCACACCTAAAATAAAATTGACCACGGTCGCGCAAAAGGCAACCTTTAAGGACAACCAAAGTGCAATCCAAATGGCATGCAGTGCATTTAAATCCATAACCTGATCGATTTATTGAAAACCATACTGACGTAAGATGTTTTGCCCTTCAGCACTTTTAACATAACGAATAAATTGTTGTGCCTGTTGAACATCTTTAGAGGTTTTTGTCACAGCAATCGGATAACGAATCGCAATTTCTGTCGGTACTTTAAAAATCACACGCACTTTACTTTTTTGACTTAACACATCGGATGAAAATACAAACCCTGCTTGGGTTTCAGCGCGTGCAACATAATCTAAAGCTTGACGAACATTTTGTGTGTAAATCATTTTGCTTTGCAGATTATTCCAAAGTCCTTGTTTTTGTAGAGTGGCTTGCGCGTAACGACCTGCGGGCGTATGTGCAGGATTGCCCAGCGCAATATGTTGTATATCATTTCTTGTTAAATCTTTTAAAGATTTCACGAGCACTGGTTTTTCTGTAGACGTAATCAGAACAAGGCTGTTATTGGTAAAATCGGTTCGTGTTTGTTGTTGTACTAAGGCCATTTTTTCAGCATCGTTCATGGTTTGTTCATCGGCGCTGGCAAAGACATCAATTGGCGCACCATAACGGAGCTGTTGCAATATGGTACCTGAAGATCCAAAAGTGACATTCACTTTGGTATTTGGATTTTGCTTTTCAAAGCGTTGAGCCATAACTTTAAATGCATCGGTCAGACTTGCGGCGGCGGCAACTGTAATTTCAGCGGACCACGCAGTCGATTGTAAAAGACAAATCCCCAAACCTAAAAGCAGATGTTTTTTCATTACGTCAACACTCATGTTGTATCAATAAATAGTTGCAGTTCCTCTTGAATTAAGCATATTAGCTTTCTACGCGTTCATGCTTACACTAAAGCGTGTCAATCGCTTACCACTGCACAGAGCAATTTAGCACAAAAATAGTTAAGAAAAACAATTAATCTTGCGGTTACTTTACTCTATAAGATTCTAATGTTTTGATATCATTCATATTCACAAAATAGCTTTCATCTTCAAATAATACTGCTTCAGCATGCACTTGCGATAACCAACGACGAATACTGTGCTTTTTTTCTGTGCTTAAAAAATGGTTCAAATGCGGCAATAAATCGCGCTTAAATAAAAAAATTACAGGATAAATTTGCGTGCTCGTTTTTGCATAAACAGCATTCAAGTGTTTGCTCGTTAACGCATTAAATAGCGTTTGCAACACTTGTTTTGAAATAAATGGAGAATCGCACGGAAGCACTTGAATTAAGTCGACCTCTGCTGGAAATTGCAAACAACTACTATAAACCCCACCCAGTGGCCCACAATTTTTCCAAGGCGCTACATCGAACCAAACATCGACTTGTTTTTGTTGATAGCGCTGAATATCTTGATTGGCACTCACCGCGACATAGGCGCATTCTGCTTTAAGCAACGCCAACATAGGATCGATTAAATCGCCATTTCTAAATGGTATTAATCCTTTGTTTTGACCGCCCATTCGCAGCCCTTGTCCACCGGCAAGAACCAATCCACCTAATACCATAACGCATCATTCCATCTCATCTGTATTTTCCTTGCAATTACATCAGCGATTTATGCGCTGTAATACTTTAAGCAATCGCTGAATTTAATATAATACATCTGCAAAAGTATTTATCACTTTAAAAAGATTGCATGTCTTTTGTTGGTTATTTCTACATTCGGACCAGTATTACTTTTTATTAATCTTATGCAATTTGATAAAATCATTGGCTTGGAAAATCTCTAAATTTTGCGTATTACAGCCAATTTAACTAGAATTCCAACAACACATTTTTCTGTAATTTTAAAATTGTACCGTAGTTCTAAACACCGGTTACGGCTGCTCAACACTTTCTAAAACTTATTGATGATTCAAATTTAAGGCTTTAACTTACATGATTGACAGTAAAATTTTGGCAGATCTCTCTTCGCATACCCCAATGATGCAGCAATATTTAAAAGTAAAAATGGCACATGCCCATGCTTTACTTTTTTATCGTATGGGCGATTTTTACGAATTATTCTTTGATGATGCACAGCAAGCTGCCAAAATTTTAGGAATTACATTAACTCACCGTGGTAAAACCAATGGTGAACCCATCCCTATGGCGGGTGTTCCCTACCACGCCGCTGAAGGTTATTTGGCGCGTTTAATTAAAGCTGGTCAAACTGTTGCCATTTGTGAACAAGTCGGTGAAGTGACCGGTAAAGGCCCTGTCGACCGTCAAGTCGTGCGAATCTTAACCCCCGGCACACTAACCGATGATGCGTTACTGGGTAACTATCAATCGTCTAACTTGGTTGCTATTTCCATTCAGCAAAACCAAATTGGTCTGGCACTCCTCGATTTAAGCGCCAGCATTTTTAAAGTTCAACAACAAGAATTTAAACCCGAACAATTGCCGCTTGAATTAGCCCGACTAATGCCAAGCGAAATTTTAATTGATGAAGATTTAGTCGATCAAAATATTATCGAGCTGATTAAAAAACAACTCGACTGCCCAATTAGCAAACGTCCGAACGTCGACTTTAACTTAAATAATGCCAAAAAAACCTTATGTGACCAATTTTCGGTGGGTACACTTGCAGGCTTTGGCATTGAGCATTTGCCACTGGCTCAAGCTGCTGCCGCAGCACTGATTCATTACGCCAAAGAAACCCAAAAAACAGCATTACCTCATATACGTTCTATTCAAGTCGAACACAGCCATCATTTTATTGCGCTCGACCCTGTTACACGGCGCAATTTAGAAATTATTGATCCCTTATTTGAACACGGAACATCACTCTTTCAACTGGTCAACCACAGCCAGACAGCCATGGGTGGACGCTTACTTAGCCGCACCTTAATGCAGCCCATTCGCGACACGAAAATTCTAGATCAACGCTTAGATGCAATTGATCGAATCATGAATAACTATGCAGAAGCCAATCTGCGCGATGTCCTTAAAAACATTGGTGATATTGAACGTGTGCTGAGCCGTGTGGCCTTAGGCAGTGCTCGCCCTCGCGATTTAGTCTTATTGCGCCAAGCCTGCGCCGAAATTCCAGCTTTGCGTCAGAATTTGAGTCCGCTATTTAAATCAGAATCTTGCCTATTAAGAAATCTAGATGAGCAATTGGGTGACTTTAAAGCTTTGCATCAACAACTCATGTCCGCCATTGTAGAGCATCCACCAGTATTACTCCGCGATGGTAATGTCATTGCCGAAGGCTATGATTCTGAACTAGATGAACTACGCAAAATTCGCGATCATGCCGGACAATATTTGGTCGACTTAGAAGTTCAAGAGCGCGAACGCACTGGCATTAATACGTTAAAAATCGGCTATAACCGTGTAAGTGGCTATTATATTGAACTGACACGCGCCCAAGCAGAGCTTGCCCCTGCCGACTATATTCGACGCCAAACACTTAAAAATGCAGAGCGGTACATCACACCTGAATTAAAAGGCTTTGAAGATAAAGTCTTATCGAGCGAGTCGCGCGCATTGGCACGTGAAAAAATGTTATTTGAAACTTTGCTTGAAACATTACGTGAAAATATTGCCAATTTACAAATGATGAGTGCCGCAATTGCCCAAATTGATGTTTTAAGTAACTTTGCACATTTGGCACGTTTATACCATTGGTCACGCCCAAGCTTTAGCCCAGAAATTGGCATTAAAATTGTGGCAGGCAGACACCCTGTTGTCGAAGCACTCAATAAAGCGCCGTACACGCCAAATGATACCTTGTTAGATTTTAATCACCGCATGGCGATTGTGACTGGACCCAATATGGGCGGTAAATCGACGTTTATGCGCCAAACCGCTTTAATTTGTTTACTGGCATATTGCGGTAGTTTTGTGCCGGCACAATCGGCAGTATTGGGACCCATCGACCGAATTTTTACTCGCATCGGTTCAGCAGATGATCTTTCAACCGGTAAATCAACCTTTATGGTTGAAATGACTGAAACCTCACAAATTTTGCACCACGCGACCCATCAATCGTTGGTGTTAATGGATGAAGTTGGTCGCGGCACCAGTACTTACGATGGCTTATCTTTAGCGTGGGCATGTGTGGTCGATTTAACCAAACGCATTAAATGTTTATGTCTTTTTGCAACACATTACTTTGAACTGACCGAACTGGCCAAAGAAACTGGCATTGACAACTACCACGTAACCGCCAAAGAAATTAATGGAAATTTAATTTTGTTACATAAAGTCCAACAAGGGCCTGCGAGTCAAAGTCATGGTTTACAAGTGGCGAAACTTGCCGGTATTCCAAGCAATGTGATTAAAGATGCGCAAAAACGCTTACATATTTTAGAAAAGCAACAGCAGCAACATTTACAACACGCCGTACAAAATGACTTGTTTGCAGAGTCAAATCAAACCGCTCAGCCAATGGAACCCATGATTATAGAAAAAGTGGTTGAGGTGGAAGTTGCTTCACCCGTTGCTCAATTACTCAGCCAGTTAGATATCGACAATTTAACCCCAAGACAAGCCCTTGAACAGTTGTACGAGCTAAAAAAGCAACTGTAACAAAATAAAAAGAGAGCATGTATTGCTCTCTTTTTATTTAGAAATCATATTTTTAATAACCGCTACACATAGATGATGCATGCGATAAATTAGGCCCCCATGTGCGGTAACCTTGCGTATCAATATGAATTTGGCCAGAAGCATATAAGCCCACGCCCATATTCAAGCTTTGACCATATTGATACCAAAATTGGCAGATTTTATATTTGGTGTCATCAATAAAGCTAAAATCTGAACCTTTTGGATATTGCGGTCCAATTCTAAAATCTATGGCCGAATTAAATAAATGCCGCGATGAGGTTGCCCCACCCGCACAGCGATTGGTCGGCAAATCACGATACACCGAAGTGACCTCAAAATCTGTTAAGACTTTGGTGGCAATTAAATATTTGAAAACGCGCAAGGTCGCAATTTGGTTATTCCATAATTCTCGATTGGGCACGGCATATTCGTCTACACCACATTTTTGCCAATCTCGTGCGGTACGTAACAACTCAAAAGAAGGAATAATACTGCCTACGTTGTTTTTTGCTAAAAACTGTTCATATTCATATACACGTTGGCGATGGTCACCTACAGACAACCATTGCACGTAAGATTCAGGTACAACTTTTTGTGGAATTGGTCTTTGGGTTGATACTTTCTCTTGAGGAATTTCAATGCGTGTTCCTGTCTGAGAATAATTATGCCCTGCTTGCTGTGTCGTTGTTGTCGTACAACTCGCCAAAAAAACCGTTGTGACGCTTGTAAAAATAAGCGACTTATATGCAGCTTGAGTCATTAGAAATAAAGTTAGAAAAAATCCTTGTTATTTTACTTCAATTTGTCACTTAATTTTGAAGTTTTCGCTATTTCATGTAGCTTTTGAGTATCTGTATACAGATATTAATCCTTATAGCTCCATTTGAAATTTGAATCGTACTGGTTCATTTTTCTTGAGCAACTCGTTAAGGTTCACTCGCCTGACATTATTATTTATTGATATAATTATTTTGCATCCACACATTGAGAATATAAGTGATTAAAAAAAATAAACTTATTAAATTTTTACTAGGATTTACTACGCTTGCATCGTCAACAATGAGTATGAGTAAAAATACTGAAGAAATAGAATGGCAATCTGTTTATAACGCTAGACAGGCTTTCTATGAAACAAATATTGGAAAATTACCAGATGATATTATGAAAGCACCCCATTTGTTTGCTGTTTGGCCGGGTGGTGGCTTTTATGTAATCCCTGCTGATAAAATTAAAAAGGGTTTATGGGTTTATTCTACTTTTGGACTCACGAATAGTGACATGCCTGCAACCATCACTCCGACAAATACTGAAACTGAGTACAATCAACAAGGTCGGGTGATCTCGACTACAACCACGTTACAAAAAAAGAAACCAATCATCCAATCTTCGACAAAAGCAGGTTATGGCTACGAAGTACTCTTAATTGCAAAAGAGGATGCAGAATGGCCCTTAAGATTTATGCAATGGGTTGGAAATCTTATTTTAATCAACGATGTTGATCTTTTATCTAGAGTTGAAAAAAATAATGGCTTAACTGTTGAAGCTATCCCTGTGGGTGATGGCGAAAATGATACGATTAACGTGCTGATTGCAAAAGCTCAAAAGCCTTTACCTATTGGCATGAAACTACCAAATGGCAATATGCAGTTTTTAGTTGCAACGGTTATTACCGATGAAGAAATGCAATGGTCTATTGCAAATGGTCGAGATGCATTGTTGAAAAAATTGATGGATTCAAATACAACGCAAATCAGTGATCGTGATCGACAATCAATATTAAAGTAGTTTATTCATTGGAACTGGCTTTATTGCTTAAACCTGTTGTAAAGGCTTCTTTAGCAATGAAGAAGCCTACCCCGAAAATCGATCACACGACCAATTGGCTCTCATCTAATCAAGCCCTGATTAACTATGGTGATATCAACATTTTTTTGGATCCAAATACTCAAAGATATAATTAGAACAATGGTAAATAAGCTCGTTGCACAATCAATTCAGACGCAGCGCTACAGGATGGATTAAACCCAACTCATCTACCACGACTGAATTATTCAAAAATCCTACATTTTATAAAAATCACACTATTGTTCTTTTAGATTTTCCGCTAGCATGAAATTTTAAAGCGAATTGTGTAAATATTATGGATCAATCTACTTTTTCCAATCAAACGCAGGATGCAAATTTAGAATACTACTTTCAACAACAAAAACAAGCATACCTAAAACAACCTAACCCGACTTTAGCCGAACGTAAACAATGGCTAAAACGACTAAAAACGCAACTACTCAAACAACAAAAGCAAATTGCGAACAGCATTAAACAAGACTTTGGAAACCGCAGTAAAGACGAAACGCGCTTAATGGAACTGCTGCCCAGCATTATGGGAATCAATTATGCGCTAAAAAACTTAAAAGAATGGATGCAGCCAAGTAAACGTCATGTCAGTTTATTATTTCAACCGGCACAAGCTTATGTGATGTATCAACCTGTTGGCGTGGTAGGGATTGTGGTGCCATGGAATTATCCGCTCTTTTTAGCTATTGGCCCATTGTGTCAGGCATTGGCAGCGGGTAACCGCGTTATGCTCAAAATGAGTGAGTTCACACCGACTTTTTCTGCGCTTTTTAAACAGCTTATCGCTGAGATTTTCCCTGAAAATTTAGTCCACGTGGTGGTCGGCGATGCCACAGTTGCACAAGAGTTTACCACTTTGCGCTTTAATCATTTACTTTTTACTGGTGCCACAGCCATCGGCAAACACGTTATGCAAGCCGCAGCGCAAAATCTTACACCTGTAACATTAGAATTAGGTGGAAAATCCCCTGTAATTATTGGGCAAAATGCCGACCTCACAGCCTCTGTACAAAGAATCGCCTTCGGAAAATCTATTAATAGCGGGCAAACCTGCGTTGCACCAGATTATGTATTTGTCCCAGAAACACAATTAGCACGTTTTATCGAGCATTATCAAAAAGCAGTCCATCAGTTTTATCCTGAAATTACACAAAATCCAGATTACACCAGCATCATTAACGACCGACAATATGCGCGTTTACGGCGCTATCTTGACGATGCAATTGAAAAAGGTGCAACGGTCGTTCCGCTATATAACACCGAAAAAACACAACATCGCAGTTTAAGCCATTTTCTAGTTTATGGTGTCGATGCATCAATGCTGTTAATGCAAGAAGAAATTTTCGGCCCAATTTTGCCGATTATTGGCTACAACAACATTAATGAAGCGATTGACTACATTAACCACCGTGAACGTCCACTTGCCTTATATTATTTTGGCAATAACACGCAAGAACAGCAGCATGTATTGACCCACACGCACAGTGGCGGCGTCTGTTTAAACGAAACATTGGTGCATGTCGGTCAGGACGATTTACCATTTGGCGGTGTGGGTGCATCGGGTTTGGGCAGCTACCATGGTTATGAAGGATTCCTTACCTTTAGTCATGCAAAGTCTGTATTTGTTCGCCCTCAACTCAGTTTTATGAAATTTATTTACCCGCCTTATGGAACAAAATTCCAAAAAATGATTTACAAATGGTTCTTACGCTAATGTTCAAATGATTAAGTGCTGTTTGCTTAATCATTTAAACTGAGAAAATTCAGTTGTTTTGATCAAAATGGTCAATTTAATTCCATAAAACACCGAATCAATCTGCCCTATTTGTTTAAATTTTCAGGAATTTTGTTGTTTGATGTTATAAAAAGAGTTCTTTTAACGCTTAGGCTATTTTAATGGGATGATTTTGTTTCGTCATCGAATCACATCAAAATAGCCACAAACAAGTGGCTTTAAATAAAAAAATATTTAAACTTAACAATAAAAATCAATATATTACGATAGTTTCAATACAGTTGTTACAAATTAAACCAAAATAGTTTTGCTGCAATGAATCTATGTCTTTAAGTATTTCAATCATCAAATCAAGCTTTGTACGGTATAAATCGTCTTTTTATAATGAGAAGAAAAAATGTCATTTTTTAACATTGTTATTTTATCGAAAAATTTACAAGATATACGCAGATTTTGCTTTTATAATTCTTTCATCATCTCTACAAAATTAATAGAATGGGTAGAATTTAATTGCATAATATGCAAACTTTGCAAGGATCTTACAAATAAAGCTTGCATTTAACCATCGGAGCATAACGCATGACTTCACGTATTTTGGTCATTCATGGGCCAAACTTAAATTTGCTAGGAAAGCGAGAACCTGAAGTTTATGGGCACCAAAGCTTAGATGACATCAATCAAGCACTTATTTCACAAGCACAGCAATACCACTGCCAACTCGAAACCTTTCAGAGTAATCACGAAGGCGATCTTGTTGACCGAATTCATTTAGCACAATCTGAACATATTCAATTTATTATTATTAACCCTGCTGCATTTACGCACACATCTGTGGCCATACGCGATGCATTATTAGGGGTCAATATTCCTTTTATTGAAGTACATCTTTCTAATGTACATGCACGCGAACCCTTCCGTCATCACTCTTATTTATGCGACAAAGCCGTAGGTGTGATTTGTGGGCTCGGTGCTCAAGGCTATCATTTTGCGCTGCAACATGCGCTTTCAACACTTCAACCTTAATTTTCCAACCAAGGAATACGAACACTATGGATATTCGTAAAATCAAAAAGCTCATCGATTTGATGATTGAATCTGACCTTCAAGCCATTGAAGTAAAAGAAGGTGACCAATCGATTGCTTTGACTCGCCGTAGTCCTGCACCAATTCAAATGGGTGTTGCAGCAATGCCCGCTCCTGCTTCTGAAGTCGCGTCTACTGCGCCAAAAGCAAAATCACGTGGTGTGGTTGAAACCTCTCCAATGGTTGGTGTTTATTATGCTGCGCCAAGTCCAGGTGAAGCACCATTTGTTCAAGTGGGTCAAACTGTTTCTGCAGGTGATACTTTAGGTATTATCGAAGCCATGAAAATTATGAACCCAATTGAAGCCACCCAAAGTGGTGTGATTGAAGAAATTCTAGTTAAAAATGGCGAAGTGATTGAGTTTGGTCAACCGTTATTCCGTTACCGCGCATAATTACGGAGACTGCTCATGTTGCAAAAAGTATTGATTGCAAACCGTGGTGAAATCGCATTGCGAATCACCCGTGCCTGCAAATCCTTAGGCATTAAAACTGTCGGGGTCTACTCAAGTGCAGATAAAGACTTAATGCATTTGCGTTTTGTTGATGAAGCTGTATGTATCGGCCCAGGCGCAACCAGCGAAAGTTATTTAAACATTCCTGCATTGCTGACCGCAGCAGAAATTACAGGTGCAGATGCCATTCATCCAGGTTATGGCTTCTTGTCTGAAAATGCTGAATTTGCCGAAATGGTTGAAACCTCAGGCTATATCTTCATTGGTCCACGTCCTGAACATATTCGCTTAATGGGGAACAAAGTTTCAGCCATTACAGCCATGCGTAAAGCTGGCGTACCAACGGTTCCGGGTTCTCAGCATGCGGTTACACCGGCCAATGCCAAAGAAGAAGCTGCAAAAATTGGCTTCCCTTTAATTGTAAAAGCAGCGTCTGGTGGTGGTGGTCGTGGTATGCGTATTGTTGAGCGCATAGACACATTGCTTGAATCGGTTCAAGCGGCTCAGCGTGATGCTGAAATGTGGTTTGGCGATGACACCGTGTATATGGAACGTTTCCTGCAAAAGCCACGTCACGTTGAAGTTCAAATTCTTGCAGATGGCAATGGCCATGCAGTGCACTTATACGACCGCGATTGTTCTTTACAACGTCGCCATCAAAAAGTATTAGAAGAAGCACCTGCGCCAGATTTACCAGAGCAAGCACGTGCCGACATCTTAGAAGCGTGTGTGCATGCGTGTAAACTTATGCAATACCGTGGTGCGGGCACATTTGAGTTCTTATTTGAAGATGGTGAATTCTTCTTTATCGAGATGAATACCCGTGTTCAAGTGGAACACCCTGTAACTGAAATGGTGACAGGCATCGACATTATTGAACAACAATTGCGTATTGCCGCAGGTTTAGGTTTAAACCTTGAGCAAGACGATATTGAAGTGCGTGGTCATGCCATTGAATGTCGTATCAATGCGGAAGATCCAACCACATTTATGCCATCTCCAGGGAAAATTGAACATTTCTATGCGCCAGGCGGTGCTGGAATTCGTTTAGATTCGCATATTTATGAAGGATATAGCATTCCACCGTATTACGACTCGATGATTGCAAAATTAATTGCGCATGGCAAAGACCGTCAAACGTCGATTGCACGCATGAAACAAGCACTCGATGAAATGATTCTAACGGGTGTAAAAACCAATATTCCATTGCATAAAGACTTAATTTTACAAGATAAATCTTTTTGTGAAACCGCAATGGATATTCACTATTTAGAAAAACATTTGCTTAAACAACTTGAAGCCAATGAAGAGAAAAAAGAAGAGAAATCTGCTTAATTCTCCAATGTTTCATACAAAAAAGAAGCGATCTGTTCGCTTCTTTTTTGTTTTAAACTTCATCTAAATTTTTAAACGTATTGATCAACAAAGTTTGGTTGCGTGTTAGTTTACATTCACACTGGCAATGGTCATCACTTGGTTTTTAGGCGGTTGCTTAGCATCAAATTTCTCTGCGACTTCAATTAAATATTCACCTGCTGCTGGAAATTGTATGGTTGCACGACCAAGCGTATCCACCGGCACTGCAATCGCTTGTTTATCGGTCATGCCTTTTTTACGAAGATGCACCTCAGCGTTGGTAAATGCTTGCTTGTCTTTGCTTAGGCTTAAAACCAAAGCTTGGTTATGCGTCAATTGATTAGGATGGATCGAAAAATTCAGCACAATGGGTGTTGCTGCAATTTGTGGCGTAGAGATTTTCTCTTTTGTCACATAGCTCACAACCGACCATTCACGGGTAATATTGGTCGTTTTCGGCTCGGTTTTAAAATCAGTAGGAATATAAAAATCGCGCTGTGCTTTTGGCGGAACTTGATTGGCATTGGCTTTAAAATATAAATGCCACGCTTTATTCACGTTAACGTAATTTAATGGAAAGTTGGCTTTGGTTTGCAGTGTGTATGTGCCTGCTTGTTTTAGCTCTAAATCAAAAACTGTGGCCGCTTTACTGTTTGAAACGGCGTCTAATTGTAGCTTCTCATTGTTGGGCAAAAGCACCTCTAGTTGATTATTTTTTAGTGCAAATTCGCTTTGTAACGCTTCTTCTGCATATCCGGCTAAAATAGGCACTTGCGTACTTTGAGTAACATAAGCCAGCGGTGCAATATAAGGCTCGTGTGCAACTGCATAACCACTGACGAACAACATAAGATATAAATATTTTTTCATTTTAATAAGAAGATTTAAAATTGGAGCTACACATTAATACATAATGAGAATCATTACAATTAAATTCATCTTCGCATTCATCTAAAAAGAAACCGATCAAAAGATCGGTTTCATTCAATATGTAAGATCATTTAAATGGCAATGACTTTCACTAAAATTGTTTGAGATTCTTCATCTTCATCAAACATTTGCTTGCGGGTTAGCTCTTTAGATTTGACTTTGAATTCTAAATTTTGAAATTGAATGGTTTTTGGCAACCGGTCAAAATAATCACCTGTTTCATCAAGTTCTTCTTCAAATAATGGGCGACCTAACTGGTAGTCTTTACTTTTTAAAACAATGTATTTCACTGTCGTTTTCATGTTGGTCTTACCTTTTCAAACACACTTTATTTTTAGTTTTATCAAGTTTTTGCCAATTCTCCTAATGAAAAATCGTAACATTAGACCAAAGATTAAACAAATCGAATCTTATAACTATTTATTATGATTCAAGACATTTACATAAAAAAACCTATGACAATAAAGCATAGGTTTTTTTATACAAAATAAAGATTTACGGTGCAATCGGTTCGAACGGCGCCAGCACATCTGCATTTTGTGCACGATGGCGCATGAAGTGATCTAATAAAACAATCGCTAACATCGCTTCTGCAATGGGTGTTGCACGCACACCCACACAAGGGTCGTGGCGGCCTTTGGTGAGCATTTCAGTATCTTCACGTTGTAAGTTAATCGTTTTACCTAAAGTGGTAATACTGGCTGTCGGTTTTAAAGCAATCGCCACACGAATGGTTTGACCGCTTGAAATTCCACCTAAAATACCACCAGCATGATTGGCTAAAAAGCCTTGTGTAGTCAGCTCATCACGCGTTTCATGACCAAATTGGCCAGCAACCGCAAAACCATCACCAATTTCTACACCTTTTACAGCGTTAATTCCCATCATGGCATGGGCAATATCGGCATCTAGGCGATCAAACACCGGTTCGCCCCAGCCCACAGGTACATTTTCAGCCAATATCTCAAGTTTTGCACCACAACTTGTCCCTTGCTCACGTAATGATGTGACCAATTGCTCAAAGCGTGGTACCGCATCAATATCGCCACAGAAAAATGGATTATTTGGCACTTCATTCCAATCCAGTTTTTCTGCAATTTCAGAACCAATTTGAGTGACGTGACCACGAATAACTACCCCGAATTTTTCCGACAAGTATTTTTTCGCAATTGCGCCTGCTGCTACACGCATGGCTGTTTCACGTGCACTTGAGCGACCACCACCACGGTAATCACGGAAACCGTATTTGTGCGTATAGGTATAATCGGCATGGCCCGGACGGAAAGTTTGCGCAACATTGCCGTAATCTTTTGATTTTTGGTCGGTGTTGCGAATTAATAAACCAATCGGTGTACCGGTGGTTTTACCTTCAAAAATCCCCGAAATAATTTCAACTTGGTCAGGTTCTTTACGCTGTGTGGCAAACTTAGATGTGCCCGGTTTACGGCGGTCTAAATCGGCTTGTAAATCTTCTGCGCTCAGTTCAAGTCCTGGTGGAACGCCATCTACAATGGCCATCAAGCCCGCACCATGCGATTCACCGCAGGTGGTCACCCGAAAAAGTTGTCCTATACTGTTCCCAGCCATTAAAACAATTCCTTATGCATTTATTGAGTCTTGAAAAAGTTTTTGGTGTTTACGGCATTGTTCTGCAGTTAAAGCAAAAATACCTGAACCACCTTTTTGGAATTTTAACCAATGGAAATCAACAGTATTGAAGTTTTGACGCATCGCCCATTCAGAGTTACCCACTTCAATTACAATTAAGCCATTTTCAGATAAATAGTCTGCAGCTTGCGCTAACATTTTACGGACTAAATCTAGGCCGTCTTGCCCTGCTGCCAATGCAAGTTCTGGTTCATGCAAAAATTCTTCGGGTAAATCGGCCATGTCTTCAGCATCGACATACGGCGGATTGGTCACAATTAAGTCGTACTGATTTTCGGCTGGAATTTTGGCAAATAAGTCCGATTCCATTAACGCAACTTGATATTGTTTGCTATGGTGTTCTGAATTAATTGCAGCAACTTCTAAAGCTTCGCGTGAAATATCGGTTGCATCCACTTCTGCGTCAGGGAAAGCATACGCTAAGGCAATGGCAATACAACCTGAACCTGTGCACATATCTAAAATACGTTGTGGTGTTTTTGGTTCGTCACACAATGGTAAATTGTTTAATGCGTCTCTAATTTGTCCATTTTCGTCACGGCAATACGGCGCAAAACGTTGCTCAATCAGTTCGGCAATTGGCGAACGTGGAATAAGTACCCGCTCATCGACATAATATGGTTTATCACAAAAATAGGCTAAGTTTAAAAGATAAGAGGTTGGTACGCGCTCATTAATGCGTTTTTCCAATAAACTTAAAAATTCAGCTTTTTCGCTTGGTAATAATTTAGCATCTAAAATTTCTGCATCTGCAGACCATTCTAAAGATAAGGTTTGTAAAACCAATGCTGAACTTTCAGCAAAAAAGTCTTCAGTCCCTTGCCCTAAATGTGCATCGTATTGACGTAATGCAGTGACCCCAAATCGAATAAAATCACGAATCGTACTTAAATTCTCAGCCGCTTCATTTAAACTTTCAGGGCTAATCGTCAATCGCTCCACTCAGAACTCCACTTATCAATCTATAAAATATGGCGCTATTCTACCTTGTTTTAGGGGCTTTTATAATGCCTGTTCGTATCAAAGCCAAGATGATCGCGCATTTTATTGAATCAGCACGGCTGTAATTAAAATCTAAAGCCATAGATTTGTTGCTCGAAGCAGCAAATGTAATCAAAATGCTTTAATATTTGCCTCAATTTTTCATATTCCCTCAGTTTAAATGCAATCACCTCGTCCACAGTTCATGTTATCCCTGTTTATGATCGGCATTCTTGCCGGTTGTGTTGGCATCGCATTCACGTTCTTAATGCATTTTTTGCAGCATTTAACCTTCGGTGCGCCACTGTTTGAAGAAATGCCTTTTCGCGTGGTAGTCGAACAAGCCTCTGCAACACGTCGCATCTGCGCATTGGTGCTTTGTGGCTTGGTTGTGGGTATTGGATGGTTTTGTTTACACCGTTATGCCAAACCCTTGGTCGATATTAAAACTGCAGTGAATCAAGACAATAAAGATTTGCCTTTTTTCACCACCATTTCGCATTCGCTTTTGCAAATTATTACCGTGGCGATGGGTTCTCCGCTGGGCCGTGAAGTTGCTCCACGTGAGATGAGTACAGCCTTTGCCAATCAATGGGTCAAAATTTTCAAACTTAGCACCCATGAACGCCGCGTATTGTTGGCCTGTGCATCTGGCGCAGGTTTAGCCGCCGTTTATAATGTTCCCTTAGCAGCGGTTATTTTTGTACTTGAAACGCTGTTGTTGTCGTGGAGTATAGAATTTATTATTTCTGCGCTAATTTGCTGTGTGACTGCGGTTTTTGTGGCGCGTTTAGGCCTTGGCGATTTAGTCCAGTATCCACTGGGTGCTTTAGAATATACGCCGCATCTGATTTATTTTGCTTTACTTGTCGGGCCTCTCTTGGCTGTAGGCGTGTTTTTATTTGAAAAATCAATGAAAAAACTGCCAACCATTCCGCGCGATCGTCCCGTGATTATTTTCATTGCTGTTTTGTCCTTTGCAGTGATTGGGACAATGTCTATTTGGTATACTGAAATTTTGGGTAACGGTAAAGCGACCAATCAATTAAGTTTTGCCATTGGTTTAAGTGCAAATTATGCCATTGGTTTATTTGTGTTTAAATGGCTTGCGATTATTCTTGCCACTGTTGGCGGTGCATACGGTGGGCGCATCACCCCAAGTATGATGCTCGGTGGTTTAATCGCGTTCTTATGTGCTTACTTTTGGAACTTTGATTTACCCTTAGTGCCCACTACTACAGCTGCGATTATTGGCGCCACAGTATTTTTAGGACTGGCCTTTGGTATGCCAATTACCGCCACCGTGTTTTTATTAGAATTGACGCGCTTTAGCCCAAGTTTTTTATATCCAATTTGTTTATGCTTTTTAACCGCAGTCCCTATGTTTAAATGGCTACAAAGTTCAAAATTTGTATAAGCATAAACATCTTTTAAGTACCTGAAAAAAAAGGCCAACCTTGAAGATTGGCCTTTTTCTTTTGATTGATCATTCTAGAAACCAAACAATTTTGACTTATTCGGGGCGTATTACACCAATATAACGGCATAAATTGTGCGCGCCTAAATCTTGCTTAAACACAGTTAAATTGATGCCTTGTGATGCGTTAATTTGCTCAAATATATTTAATTCTTGGTCGTGAATTTCATCTACCGTATGTGGTAAATGCTGTTCGAAAAAATCTGCAATATATTCAAAACCTAAGTCGAGTGCAATAAATGCAGTATGCTCGCAAGGCTGTAAATATTGTTCTTGCTGCCAATCTAAAATGTCGTGTTGGCACATCGGGCAAGCTACATTATTGTGTTCTACAGATAATTCAATAATTTGTTTAATCATAATGCTACATCTCAAACGTCACGCCATATTAAAACATTTTCGCTGAAATAGCATTTACAAATGTATTTTACACTGAATCAAATTTTAGATAGCACAATCATCCATTTAAGTTAAATTAAACGTTCAAACAATGGTGCAAAAGGAGATGTTTATGGCAGATTTAGAACAAGCGATCATTTTTGCAACGCGTAAGCATCAAGGGCAAGTGGACAAAGCAGGACAGCCTTACATTTTGCATCCGTTAAGAATTATGCTGAAAATGAAAACCACCGAGCAGCAAATTGTTGCGGTTTTGCACGATATTTTAGAAGATACAGATACAACCATTGTTGACTTAATTTCACTCGGGTTTTCACAAACGACCATTGATGCCGTAGATCTCTTAACCCGCCGAAATGGAGAAACGCGTATAGACGCCGCATTAAGAGCCGTGCAAAACCCATTGGCAAGAGCAGTTAAACTTGCCGATGTCCACGATAATATGGATATCAACCGTATTGCTTCGCCCACCGCGCGCGACTATTTGCGTTTAAAAGAATATCAACAAGTCGAGGAAATTCTGCTAGGACACTTTTGAATAATAATAGATTAAGCTAATATCATTAAGATGATGTAATACCTAAGATAACCATAGCTTTAAGGCGAACTTCTTTATGCTTAGTGATTTAGACGATTTTTATTGTTTTGCGCTCGTGGTCGAGCATGGTGGATTTAGTGCAGCAGAACGCGCAACTGATATCCCCAAGTCAAAATTAAGTCGTAGAGTGTATAACTTAGAAGAACGTCTGGGCGTAAGATTAATTCAGCGCAGTTCGCGACATTTTGCCGTCACAGACATTGGCATGAACATTTATCGCCATGCACAAGTGATGACCAATGCCGCACAAGCTGCGCATAACTTGGTAGACCACCTCAGTGTTGAGCCACGCGGGATCATAAAAATTAGCATTCCAGTGTCGGTTGCACAAAATGAATTTCCAAGAATCATCCCCGAGTTTTTACGCCGTTATCCAGAAATTCGCTTACAACTCAGTGTCAGTAATCGCAGAGTGGATATTATTAATGAAGGTATTGACGTTGCGCTGCGCGTTCGTACAAAAATAGATGATGATCCTAGCCTCATTGTGCGGCAACTCGAACGAATTGAGCAGCATTTGGTCGCAAGTCAAGCCTACTTAAACGAATATGGCGATATTAAAGACCCTAAACAACTGGCAAATCATCGCTTACTTAGCATGATTGATGAACATTCTGATCAAAATATTACTTTACATAACCAAAAAAATGAAACGATCAAAATTAAAGTGAACCCTGTGGTGATGGGCTCTGACTTAATTATGCTGATGCAGTTGGCACGGCATGGTTCAGGTGTCGCACTGTTACCCGACTCTGTGGTTGCAGAGAGTATTCAAAGTGGTGAACTGGTGCATGTGTTACCTGAATGGAAAGCTCCACACGGGGTTTTACATGCGGTTTATCCAACCCGACAAGGTATGTTGCCTGCGGTACGTGTTTTTATTGATTATTTGGTCGATTATTTTGCACAACATGCCAAGCATTAATTTTCAAGATGTGTAGCCATCGCAATACATAATCTTTATCAAGCCAATAAAAAAGCCTCCGAAGAGGTAATGCCAGTCAGTTAAGGAAATTTAGATTAAAAATAATCTAAATTTATGCCTTATCAAGCATGATTTTAGTTTTTAAATCCTTAACTGATCAGCATTACACAAAATGTGGGCTTTTTAAGATCTAAAATTTGTATTTTTTTGAGCTGTTAAGAGAATTTCTTGATTTTTAGATGTAAATTATATGATCTTTAAATTAAAAGAGTGAATAGCAAGTGGATCGTAAAGATTTAGAGCAGAAATATGATGATTTTCTTAACAGCCGTCACTATAAACAAGCTGGTTTAAGTCCTAGATTTATGAAAAAAAATTCTGATTTGTCTCGCCTAGTAGTCATGGCTGATAATATGGTTTGCAATACCATTTTTCTAAAAAACTATTTTGAACTAGCTAGACCAAATGATGAGTTAAATCAGACATCTCGGAATTACATGATTCTGGTGGATAATGCTGAAATAACGCTCAATATAAATGAGGCTCCTAATTTTTTGGATAAAGACGAATATCTAAGTTGGTTGAATGGGTAATGCTCATACAATATTTATAGTTTTTGTAGCCATCGCTCTAATCATCATATTTATCATTTTAGTTCTTATAAAAGTGAACAGTATTAAAGACCATTTTATTCATTGCAACGATATGGTCTTTTTTTTGACATTTCTTCTGACATTTTTAATGGCAAAAATGTGAATAAATACGAAACGCAGAAAAATATAAATTACCACACTCGAATATTAACAGATATCAAAAGCCTGTAGCGTGGGCTTATGACTCGTGATGAAATCATTATGGTCGATAAAAAATCATTGCAGTGAAAGAGCGGATCAAGAATTTGCCGTTGATGATGTGGGCTTTAAAAAATTGAAAATGAGTATGATTTATACTTCTATTATTTTATCTAAGATATATTTAATGAGATTTTTAAAGATGGAGGAACATAGCTAAGCTAAAAAGGATGAGTTAGAGGCAGATATTCAGCGTAGATTACCGCTTTGGGATAGGGTTCAGCCATATAGTGAGCTAAAACTAGATAGTTTTAGACATGAAACTTGGTATATGTATAACGACTGGAACGATGAATAAAAGTTTAAAACCACTCAGAAGAGTTACTGCCAGTCAGTTAAGGAAATTTAGATTTATGCCTTATCAAGCATAATTTTAGTTTTTAAATCCTTAACTGATCAGCATTACTCCGAGAAGAGGCTTTTTGTCAATTAGTCGCCTGTATAGCCTTTAAGCTTCAAACGCGCTGCATGCAATAAAGGTTCAGTATAACCCGAAGGCTGCTCTGCCCCTTTAAAGATTAAATCCGACGCTGCTTGAAAAGCATAACCATTAAAATCTGGTGACATGGCTGTATATTCAGGATCATGCGCATTTTGTTGATCGACAATGGCTGCCATGCGCTTTAAAACTGTTTCGACTTGCTGTTTAGATACAATATTGTGACGAAGCCAGTTTGCCACATGTTGTGATGAAATACGCAAAGTCGCGCGGTCTTCCATCAATCCAACATTGTTAATGTCTGGCACTTTCGAGCAACCCACGCCTAAGTCAACCCAACGTACAACATAACCTAAAATACCTTGGCAATTATTTTCAAGTTCTTTGGTAATTTCATCTTCCGACCAATTGGTTTCTGCCGCAAGTGGTGGCGTTAATAAATCATCTAACGGCAACATTTTTTCCGTTAAAATTTCTTGTTGGCGCTTATGTACATTGCATTGATGATAATGAATCGCGTGAATCACCGCTCCCGATGGCGAAGGCACCCATGCACAACTCGCCCCCGCTTGAGGATGTTCAATTTTGCTCTTGTACATGTCGAGCAGCATATCCGGTTTTGGCCACATGCCTTTACCAATTTGCGCTTTACCACTTAAACCACAGGCCAAACCAATACCAACGTTACGGTTTTCATAAGCTGCAAACCATTTTTGGTTTTTCACTTCTGCTTTACGCACCATTGGACCAGCTTCCATAAAGGTATGAATTTCATCGCCTGTGCGGTCCATAAAGCCTGTATTAATGAAAATGGTACGGTCTTTGGCTTGGGCAATGGCAGCTTTTAAATTAACTGAGGTACGACGTTCTTCGTCCATAATGCCAATTTTAATGCTTTTTGCAGGTAACCCAATGAGTTGTTCGGCACGCGCAAAAAGCTCAACCGCAAATGCAACCTCTTCTGGGCCATGCATTTTAGGTTTTACAATATACATTGAACCCGTACGTGAATTGCTAATTTGGTTTTTGCCTAAAATATCTACTTTAGACAGCAATGGCGTAACCAATGCATCCATAATGCCTTCAAAAATTTCTTCACCATCGACCAAAATTGCAGGATTGGTCATTAAATGCCCGACATTTCTGAGTAACATTAATGAACGACCGTGCACCGTGGTTGTTCCACCGGTTAAGTTTTGATAGGTCTTGTCTGCGTTTAAGGTGCGTTTAACGGTTTTACCGCCTTTATCAAAGGCATCTTCTAAGGTGCCTTGCATTAAGCCTAACCAATTACGGTAGCCTTCAACTTTTTCTTCGGCATCAACCGCAGCCACCGAATCTTCTAAATCTTGAATGGTGGTTACTGCAGCTTCTAAAAGTAGATCTTTCACCCCAGCTGAATCTGTTTTACCAATTGGGCTATTGGCATCAATTTGAATAATGACATGCAAGCCATTACTTTTTAAAACAATTTCTGTTGGCTGATCGGGTTCGCCATTATAACCAACAAAAAAAGCAGCATTTGCAAGTTGCGTCGTTTCAGCATTGGCTAATTCAACCATCAATTGGTTTTGCTCTACTCGGTAAGCAGTTACATCGCGATGAGAGCCTTGTTGTAAGGCAAAGTTTTCATCTAAAAAATCTTTAGCAAAAGCAACAACTTTTTCGCCACGAACAGGATTATAAGCTTTGCCTTTTTCTGCACCCTCTGCTTCTGAAATGACATCGAAGCCATATAATGCATCATATAAAGAGCCCCAACGTGCATTGGCAGCATTCAAGCAATAACGCGCATTACGCACTGGAACAACCAATTGTGGGCCTGAAATTAAGCTAATTTCACTGTCTACATTTTCAGTACTAATTTGAAAATCTTCAACATCTTCAACCAAATAGCCAATTTCAGTCAGAAAAGCTTTGTAGGCATTTAATTCAAACGGATTGTTACGATGCCATTCATCAATTTTGGCTTGCAGCTCATCACGCTTAGCTAACAGTGCTTTATTTTTCGGACTCAATTCAACAACGACTTGCTCAAATCCTTTCCAATAACTTTCGCTGTTCACACCCGATGATGGAAGCGCTTCATTTTCAATAAAATCGTATAATTCTTTAGCGATTGCTAATTTGCCTTTTTGAATACGTGTCGTCATTGTCTTTCCTGATAGCACTAATTTCTATGACCGAATATAGAAGCGTTTAATTTGAGTGGCTAAATATCCTCAAATCAACAGATTCCATATTCCAATAATCTCATTGATATATTTCATTCAAATCATTTTTGAGTAAATCATCCATCGGTTTTACATCAAAATGAAGTCTGAATTTTTATAACGTTTTAAATGACTTTATGACAGTTTATATATTTTGAACAGTCTCAAAATAAGACTAAAGCGAATATTTTGGCTAAATACACATTTTTGTAGCGTTAAGGCAAAGCTATATTTTTGATTTTATGTGTTTTTATTAAATATGACTGGCAGTATCAAATTTTAAATTGTGCGTTATTTTTAAAAAAAATAGCGTTTTTAGCATAAAAAAGAGTGCTATTTCATTCATAACACCCTTTTTTATTTAGTCCACGGCAGCTTGATCGACTTGGCGATGTGCAGCATTTAAATAATCGTCCGATTGCATTTCTAGCAAGCGTGAACGTGTCCGTTCAATTTCAAATGCTAATTTCTCACCGTGATAAATCTCGATGATTGAATCTTCTGAGGTTAATAGCAGCTTCACACCACGGTCATAAAACTCATCGACCAAATAAATAAAACGTCGTGTCGCATCGTTAATTTGGTCAGTCAAATGCGGAATATTTCGAATCAAAACCGTTTGATAGGTATTGGCAAGCTCAATAAAATCCGCAGGACTCCGCGGTTTTAAACAGAGTTCTTTAAAATCACACCATAACACATCTACGCTATGCCCTAAGTTTTCTACTTGGCGATGGTTAATTTCAATCGGTTCGTGTGAAACGTGTTGACCATGTGTTAAGGCTTCAAATCGCTCGGCAATCCATTGGTCGGTATCGCTTGAAAGCGGATATTTAAATAATTGAGCTTGTTTTAATACTCTTAGTCGATAATCTACGCCCGCATCGACATTTAAAATTTCACAAAATTTCTTGACCATTTCAATGGTCGGTAGAAAGCGATCGCGATGAATACCATTTTTATATAAACCGTCTGGGGCAATATTTGAAGTTGCAATCAAGGTAATTCCACTGTTAAAAAGCTTTTGGAATAAATCACTGAGAATCATTGCATCGGTCACATTCGACACAAAAAACTCATCAAAACAAATCACAACCGCATTTTTATAGATTTGATCTGCAACGGTGTCTAACGGATTTTGTTGACCCGATAATTTATTTAATTCTTTATGCACAAACTGCATAAAGTGATGAAAATGCATGCGCATTTTACGACGAAACGGAATAGAATCAAAAAACTGATCCATCAGCCACGTTTTACCACGCCCCACACCACCCCACATATAAACACCGCGTGGCGGAACTTGTTTACGAAAACGTCCAAAAAATGACTGCGATGCGGTTTGGCGCTCTTGCAATTCTTGCCAAGTGCGTTGTAATTCATTAACAGCCTTCGCTTGAGCATCATCTGCAATAAAATGCCCAGAAGCCAAAGCCTTTTCATAACGTTGTGCTGGTGATAAATCGTTTAAATCGGTCATATTCTTTGCATCTATAATCTTAAACAAGAGTGATCTGAGCGAATTATAAAATAGAAAGTTAATGCAAGTTTTTTAAAAAACGACTTTCCATGTCATCTATTCACAATCCATATAAGTTATTATTCGCTTAAATTCTGTTTAAATTCAAGCGTTGATTAGTAAATTGCTTGAGCAAAGCAGTACATTTGCTCAAGTACTTTCATTTAAGCTAAAGTGACTAAAATATCCTGCAGTGTTTGTTTTGGATTTTCCGATTGCGTAATTGGACGACCAATTACCAAATGTGTCGAACCATCTAACATGGCCTGTTTTGGCGTCACAATACGTTTTTGGTCATCTGCATTTGCGCCTAATGGACGAATCCCTGGTGTAACCAACGCAAATTCTTGCCCCAATTCTTGACGTAAAAATTGTGCTTCTTGTGCAGAACAGACCACACCATCGAGTCCTGAATCTTGGGTTAACTTCGCTAAACGACGAACTTGCTCTGCGGGCTCAATATCTAAACCAATATCGCGTAAATCTTCACGCCCCATCGAGGTTAAAACGGTCACCGCAATCAGTTGGGTTTGATAATTACCCGCTTTTAAACGCTCAACACAAGTTTCCATCATTTTACGACCGCCTGATGCATGAACATTCACCATCCACACCCCTAAATCCGCCGCCGCGCATACTGCTTGTGCAGTCGTGTTGGGAATATCGTGAAATTTTAAATCTAAGAAGACTTCAAAACCTTGATTATGGAGTGCTTTAACAATTTGCGGACCTTCATGAGTAAATAATTCTTTGCCGACTTTTACACGACACAATTTAGGGTCTAACTGCTCGGCAAGGGATAAAGCTTCTTTTTGACTTTTTGCATCTAAGGCAACAATAATGCTCACAACTGTCCGTCCTAAAAGATAAATTTGGAGCATTATAAAGGCATTCGTTCAGAAAGATAACCTTAAAAATCTATATTACAGACTAAATCCACTCAATGTAGGGGCATATAAAGTGGCTTTATATTATGGATAAGCTTTAAGAACCGCCCCACCAATATCTTAAAATATGGAAATAAATTGGAGCAGCAAAGCAAATTGAATCCATACGATCCAACATTCCACCATGGCCTTGAATTAAATGCCCCCAATCTTTTACGCCGCGATCACGTTTAATTGCAGACATCACTAGCCCACCAAAAAAACCAAACATACAGACTATAAATGCAATAACAAGTGACTGCCATAAGGAAAATGGCGTTAATCCACGCGCTAAAACACCAATCAAGATTGCTAAAGCTACTCCACCGAGCAAACCTTCAAGGGTTTTAGATGGACTTAAATTCGGTGCTACTTTGGTTTTTCCAAACAATTTTCCACAAATATATTGCAATACATCTGAAATTTGCACGACTAAAACCAACCAAATTAATAGCCAAATATTGGCGCCATGGAAATTTTTCACTGTTAAATTTAATAATGCAGGCACATATGAGATACAGCAAATGGCAATCATCAATCCCCATTGAATTTTTGCCGTTCTTTCTAAAAAGTAGGTGGTATCTTCTTGTTTTAATATACCGATTGGAATAAGTAAAAAAGCATATAGCGGAATAAAAATTGAATATAAACCATACCAATCAATATAGATTAAATAATATTGAAACGGTAACACAAAATAAAAAGCCATCAGCAACGCAAAATAATCTCCTCTTCGCGTAGGCAATAAAGTGATAAATTCACGCAGCGCAAAAAAAGAAATGATTGCGAATAAAACAATAATACCCGTGCGACCAATAAAAATAGCAGCGAATAAAATAACCACCATGGCCCACCATGCATTAATACGCGCATTTAAATTATCAATGACGGCATGAGGCTGATGTTTTATTTTTTGCTTAAGCATAAAACCAATGGTCGATGCACAGGTAAGCACAAGAGTTACACCCACAAAAAGAATAAAAGTGATTTGTGCATTGCTATAATTCATTGATATTCACCTTCATTCAAAGCTAAAAGCTGTTCACGCGCGGTTGTTATAAATGCCGTTTTATCCTGATTAAATGTGAGCGCTTGGCCAAAACTTACCGTTGCCAATAAGGGCAAAGGAATCAAAACACCTTTTGGCATTACACGATTTAAATTAGCAATCCAAACAGGAATTAGTTCTACATCGTTAAATTGTTGTTTTAAATAATAAAGCCCAGACTTAAATGGCAATAATTGTTGGTTTTGATCTAAATTTCGCGTGCCTTCTGGAAAAAAAATAATCGAATCACCCAATGCCAAGGCCTGCTTAACAACATCTAGCGGATCTTTTCCTTCTTCACGCTGCCGAGAAATAACAATGCCATTAAAAACATCGTAAATAATAAAGCGGCGTAAACTACTTTTAGTCCAATAATCTGAAGCAGCCACAGGACGCGTATGACGTCGAATTGTTGCAGGCAAAGATGACCATAAAAGAATAAAGTCCATATGACTATTATGGTTTGCGTAGTAAATTCGTTGTTTCATTTCAGGCTTACACCCGATCCATAAACTCCGAGCACCGGTCAAAAGTCGTACTATGCGGCGAATAATAAAAGCGATCAAACGACCTAAGAATCGACTAATAAAAGAACTTTTATGCATAACACCTATCTCTTACTGTGTTTTTTGTTCTAAATAGCAATATGCTGCATAGGCTCTTCGACACGCAGTAATTACACAACCCACATTTAATACAATTAAAGCAATCAACATGACATAATCGTGTTGATAAAAATATTGCTCCAATGCTGTTAAAATAATTGCGCCGGTCAATAACGCCATACGTTGTTGTTTTGCCATTGGTCCTGTAAAGTTTGCAGGTGCCTGAATGGAAACTGCAAGCGTCCGAATATATGCTGTTAGTACGGCTAATAATGCCCCAAGCCATCCAAGCTCACTGGCATAACCTACACAAACAACAGCATATCCAGCCGCAATAATGATGACTGGGTCAGAAATACGATCTGGAATATCATTAAAAAGCTCTCCAGATAAAGTTGATTTTCCCCCTTCAACTGCAACTAACCCATCAAATAAATTGCATAATAATCGCATTTGAATAAATAATGCAGATAAAACATACCATACAAATTGAACAACGCCTTGTACAAAGGTTGTACTGACTAAAGCTACAGCTGCACCCATTGCAAAAAAGACACTTAAAACAGAAATTTGATTTGGCGTGATTGATTTATTTGCTAAAAAAATTGCAATTTTTTGGACCAAATTGACTTGACGCACTTTTAACGGGCGACGATTGTTAGGTGTAGGTGGTTGGTGTGTTGACATAAGAAACCTAATCTATTTTTTGTTGTCGATACAATTTAATGTTGGTTAAACATGCAAAGATAAATGCAACTGTAATTGCAGGCGAGATTGTTTTTACAATATGCGGCGTTGCAATGCATAAATGAATAAATACTAAGCATGAACCTGAAATTAAGATGGTTATTATGGGTGGCAATATCAATTTAAGCCATATCTTTTGATAAAAATTAAATTGTTTTTCAATCAAAAAACCAATAAATAAAGTAATGATAAAACTGCAAAAACCTTGAACCAGACCAGAAACTAACCCTACTTTTAATCCTGAAGACTGGGCATTTACATAAAAAGACCAACCACCCCATAAACAAAAAGCAAAGAAAGCAAATCCCATCTTATAGTACTTTGAATTTTTAACCTGATTGTTCAAGCGAAACCCCTAAATTTTATTATCAACTTGAAATACTTTTAATATTGAAAGAGTCTATTAAAAAAAGCAACGCTTAGCTTTTTAACCAGTGAACAAGAATAAAAAGAATTCATTTTATTTCAAAAAAAAGCTCACCATGAATTTTCATAATGAGCTTTTTCCATAATATTCGAATTATAAAGGAGAGTTTCTCTCACTTTCAGGCTGAATATCTAACACTGTTTTTTCATGTCTTACACTTGCAGCAGCTTCTGCGGCGGCAGATTGGGCAAATTGAATTTGCTCTTTTCGTAAACGCTCAATTTCTTTTCGTAAACGTTTAATTTCCCAATTATTTTGAAAAACTCTGAACAGTTGAACACCCAACAATAGACCAACCACAACACCTAATGCCAACGTAATAAGCACTAAAAGCCCAACGCGCATTTCTGGCACAATATGGTTAAAACCTAAATCAACCGTAACTGGCGTACCATTTAAAAGCACTAACGCTAAAGAATAAATAAATAATACAATTAATAAAATAGCTAAAATAAAACGCATATATCACCCAATTAGTTAGAATATGATTAAGCGTCTAAAGATTCATTCACAGCATCACGAAGCGCTTTACCTGGTTTAAAATGTGGAACTGCTTTTGCAGCAACTTCTACAGATTTTCCAGTTTTTGGATTACGTCCAACACGTGGTTCACGATGATGTAATGAGAAACTACCGAACCCACGAATTTCAATACGATTATCAGAAGATAATGCGTCAATCATTTGATCAATCATAATTCGTACGGCTTCTTCTACTAAAGGCTCTGTCAAATGTGGATTTTTCAAAGCAACACGTTGGATTAAGTCGGACTTATTTAAAGCTTCTGGTGTAGTCATCTATGACCTCATTGATTTATAGCAATTTATCAATTACTTGATGATAACCCGTTTAAATAAAAAACGGTAGCGTAATATAATAATACTACGCTACCGCTTACAGTAATTAAATATAAAGTATCAATTAGTTACACTAATTTTCAACTTTTTATTATTACTTCATTTGCGCTTTAATCAAATCACCAATAGTTTTAGGACCATTGTCTGAATTTGTTGCTGCAGTTTTCAAGTTTGCAACTGCTTCTTTCTCTTCAGCTTCGTCTTTCGCTTTGATAGACAAGTTGATAGAGCGAGATTTACGATCAACGTTGATGATTTTCGCTTCAACTTCTTGACCAACTTCTAAGAATTTAGTTGCATCTTCAACGCGGTCGCGGTTGATTTCAGAAGCTTTAAGTGTTGCTTCGATGTCGTCACCTAACTTAACAGTTGCGCCTTTCGCGTCAACAGCAGTTACAGTACCTTTAACCAATGCACCACGTTCGTTTGCAGCTAAGAAATCATTGAACGGATCGCTGTTCAATTGTTTGATACCAAGGCTGATACGGTTGCCTTCAGCGTCTACAGACAAGATAACCGCTTCAACAGTATCACCTTTCTTGTAACGACGAATCGCTTCTTCACCTTGTTCATTCCAAGAAATATCAGACAAGTGAACTAGACCGTCGATACCACCTGGTAAACCAATGAAGATACCGAAGTCAGTGATTGACTTGATAGTACCAGAAACTTTTTCGCCTTTGTCATGCGCTTTAGCAAACTCTTCCCATGGGTTAGCACGAGTTTGTTTGATACCAAGCGAAATACGACGACGTTCTTCGTCAACTTCAAGAACCATAACGTCAACTTCATCACCAATCTGAACAACTTTAGATGGGTGGATGTTTTTGTTGGTGTGGTCCATTTCAGAAACGTGAACAAGACCTTCAACGCCTTCAGCGATTTCTGCGAAACAGCCGTAGTCAGTTAAGTTAGTTACACGCGCTTTAACGATAGAACCTTTAGGGTAACGGCTCATGATCGCTAACCATGGATCTTCACCAAGTTGTTTAAGACCTAATGATACACGGTTACGATCGCGGTCAAATTTAAGTACTTTAACAGTAACTTCTTGACCCACTTCAACAACTTCTGAAGGATGTTTGATACGTTTCCAAGCCATATCTGTGATATGTAGAAGACCATCAATACCGCCAAGATCAACGAACGCGCCGTAATCTGTAAGGTTCTTGATTGTACCAGTAACAGTTTGACCTTCTTCAAGTTGAGCAAGTAATGCTTCACGGTCAGCTGAAGATTCAGCTTCCATTACCGCACGACGAGATACAACAACGTTGTTACGTTTAGCATCAAGCTTGATTACTTTGAACTCTAACTCTTTACCTTCAAGGTGAGTTGTGTCGCGGATAGGACGAGTGTCTACCAAAGAACCTGGAAGGAACGCACGTACTGGACCGATGTCAACAGTGAAACCGCCTTTAACTTTACCAGAAATAACACCAGTAACGATTTCGCCATCTTCAAAGATTTTTTCAAGTTTAGTCCAAGTTTCAGCACGTTTTGCTTTTTCACGTGATAAAACTGTTTGACCCATACCGTTGTCTAATGCTTCAACAACAACATCAACAGTATCGCCAACTTGAACTTCAAGTTCACGTTGTTCATTTAAAAATTCAGCACGGTCAACAACGCCTTCAGATTTAAGGCCAGTGTCAACAGTAACCCAGTCAGAATCGATGTTAACAACAACACCTTGGATGACTGCACCCTTTTCAACGTTTAAGTTTAATTCACTTTCTTCAAAGAGGGCTGCAAAAGATTCGGTCATGATATACCTGATAAAGTCAGCGGTCTTGGATCAGACAAGGCCGGTTTAATTAAGCATTTGTATCGTCTTTTTAATCTGATCAAGCGATACAAAAGCTGTAAAGAATAGGTTTATGCTAATTTTGAGTCGATATATTCAACCATGGCTTGGAATACTTGATCGATATTCAATGATGAACTATCAATTACATAAGCATCTTCAGCAGGTTTCAATGGCGCAACGGATCGCTCCATATCGCGCCGATCTCGATCTTCAATATTTGCTAAAATGGCGTCTATTTTAGCATCTAGGCCTATTGCCTGCAACTGTTTTACACGACGCTCGGCACGTGACTGGGCAGATGCGGTTAAATAGATTTTGGCAGCAGCATTTGGAAACACCACGGTTCCCATGTCTCGTCCATCTGCAACCAAGCCTGGCGCTTGTGCAAAGTCGTGTTGGCGCTGTAATAGTGCGGCTCTTAACTCAGGAATGGTCGCTATTTGCGAAGCATAAGCACCAACTTCTTCTGTGCGGATAATCGAACTCACATCTTCGCCTTCGAGTAAAATCTGGATGCTCGAATCTTCTGTATTACTCTTAAACTGAATATCTAAATTCAACGCGCAATCAACACAAGTTGTAAGTCGCGTATCTAAAGAGGTCAATAATCCTTTATTTTTTAAAGATAAACCCAAAAGTCGATATAACGCACCCGAGTCCAACAAATAATATCCGTAGTGTTGTGCTATTTTAGATGCCAATGTGCCTTTTCCAGAACCACTCGGACCATCAATTGTAATGACATGAATACTCATAACTTTTCCAAATTTTGCTTTTCATATTTAAGCATGAAGAATGGTGAACTAGTCTGCATTCTGCGCCATATAAATTCAATATTATTTTCAATAAAAGTTCATTTTTGAAACTTAAAACAAAGGGGTTATGGAATTTTTAATTATTGTTAATCAAATATTTATAAAAAAATATCAGAATTAAAAACCGAACTGAAAAAATAATATTCACGCAAATCAAATCATTCCATTTAATTTCTTAATTTGCTATACACTCAGTCATACTGATGGATATACATAGCTTAATTAAATATCTAAGAGGTAAAAAATGAACTTGAATCAGCTAACCGAAGATGAGTTACAAGAAGTTGCAGAGGCAGGGATTAAAAATAGAATCGAGCTTAGATTATCCAAGCAGATCAATGACAGCAAAAATGAAAAATTAGAAAAAGAGCTACAAACTTTATATTTACTGAGTAAAGCAGAATTAATTGAGGTAATTCAAAAGCATGCTACAGCATATCAATTTGAAAAAATGAGTAAAATTAACAAGTTATGATCCAGCACAAAAAGGCTGGATCATGTAAAAACTTAGTTACCCGCATCGGTTGGACGTGCGCGCAACTGTTTATTTGCTTTATTCAATTCCATATTCACAGCTAAGTTATGCGGTGGAATTGGTGACAAGAACCACTTCTTATATAGCTGATCCATTTTTCCTGAACGCCATAAATTTGTCACTACCCGATCCGCCAAAGCTTTAAGTTTAGGATCATTATTTGGCATCATTATCGCGTATGGATCTGTCGATAACACCTCACCCACAATTTTATAATCTTGAGGATGACCAGACGTTGCAATTAAACCCGCTAAAGTTGAATCTGCGCCAACAAAAGCATCTGCCTTGCCTGTTGCAAGCAAGCTAAATGAATCAGCATGATCTCGACCGTACAATTTATGAATATTTAAATCGTGACCGCGCACAGTACGTTTTAAATATTTATCGGCAATCACGCCTGCAGTTGTCACAACTTTACGGTTATCTAAATCATCCACGCTTTTAATATCTGATGATCGCTTCACCGCCATGCGAATTTCAGCCATATAATAATTGGTTGAAAAATTAACGTCATTATTGCGTACAACTGAATGCGTAGACGTTCCACATTCCATGTCAAGTTCACCTGATTTTAACATTGGAATACGGTCGGTTGGTGTTGTGGCTTTATACACAACACGTAAATTTGGTAGATGTAACTCTTTTTTAACTTCTGCAACCACATCATTACAGATGTCAATTGCATACCCCATTGGACGGCCATTCACCACATAAGAAATCGGCTGTGATGAGGTGCGATGACCAATCACAATTGTACCGGTTCTTTGGATTTTGGCTAAAGTATCTACTGCAAAAGTTGATGTTGCAGACAAAGATAATAAGCAAACTGCACTTGACAAACAAGCTTTAATGAGACTCATTTAATATTTCCCTTTTCAAATCTCAATATTTATTAGATAACCAATAACATTTATGGTTCAATATTATTGAGCACACAAATATAGCGTATTCATAACAAAATACCAACAGAATGCATTATATCTGTGCAATAACTTAATTGTTTTTCTTCATTTCTAATAATTGGCGCTTTTTTGCAGCACGACGGGTTTTAAAAAAAGTACTCAACAACGCGGTCGACTCTTCCGCCAAACATCCCGCTTGATATTCAAACACATGATTATAATAGCCATTATTATTTAACAATTGCCGCGCACTTAACAATGAACCTGCCTTCGGCTCAGACGCTGCAAAAATAACTTTTTGAACACGGGCATGTACCAATGCCCCTACACACATGGTACATGGTTCTAAGGTAACATATAACACCGC
This sequence comes from Acinetobacter sp. MD2(2019), assembly GCF_035615615.1. Lineage (NCBI taxonomy): Bacteria > Pseudomonadati > Pseudomonadota > Gammaproteobacteria > Moraxellales > Moraxellaceae > Acinetobacter > Acinetobacter sp. MD2(2019). Next base: position 98,486 of record NZ_VTDU01000001.1, read on the forward strand.
ATCTTCAGGCAATCGATAGTTATCTAGGCTTGCGCAGGCATCTCGAAGCGCCATAATTTCGGCATGAGCAGTCGGATCATTTAGGCCAATTGGCGCGTTATAGCCCACGCCAATCACTTTATTTTGACTGACAATGACCGCACCTACGGGAATTTCATTCTGTGTTTGTGCAAAATACGCCTGTACTAAAGCAAGGCGCATCCATTTTTTATCTTCTTCAGAAAACGATGAAGGATCATGCAACTGATTAAATAACATGATATTGCTTTAAAATCGCATTCCAACTTTCAACTTCTGTTACAGGTGGACAATCACCTAAAATACTTTTAAGGCTTAACTCAGTATATTTTTGCCATTCGGGTGCCAAGTCTTTGTCGACTAAGCGTGCACGCACACCTTCAACAAAATCTGCGTGGCGAATTTTCCATGCTGAAATTTGCATTTCCAATTCAAAAACATCATTCCACGAACGTACTGTACGGCCCCACTGCCATAACAGCCACGTTAAAGCAGCCGTTACCGGTGAGCCTTTTTGTAAATTTTCGCTAGCTTGACGCAACCAATCGCTGCGAGCATCGCTTAATCCGACAATCGCCTCGTAGTCATATTCAAAATTTACCCCACGGCAAACACTATGCAGAACATCTAAAGAATTCTGTAGAGGACCCGCGCCCACAGGACGGTGCAAACTATTTAAGGTATCATCAATGGCTCTAAATGCACCGGCAGGATAATCTGACCACTGAATTTCAGTCACTTTGTTTAATACGGTGTCGCGCTGTGTATCGCAAATATGGGTTGCCCAACCAATGGCATACGCACCAGCAGAGGTCATAATTGAACCGGTTAAACCCGTGAACAATCCCACAGCACCACGGTCTGCCAAGAAGCGTGTTGCACCAACATCGGGATATAATCCGATATTAATTTCAGGCATCGCCAAACGTGAATGCGGGGTGACCAATCTAAACGGTGCAGCCATAAACAAGCCGAGTCCACCGCCCATCACATAACCTTCGCCCCACACCACAATCGGCTTGGCATAATTGTGCAACAATAAATCTAACAGATATTCTTGTTTGAAGAACTCATCGGCCACTTCGGCTTCGTTTTCTATGACCAATTGACGCAATTTACGCACATCACCACCGGCACAAAAGGCCTTAGATGTGGTCGAGTCAAACCAAATGGCTTTCACACCATCATCTTGATGAAAATCCTGAAAAACTTGGTTTAATGCCGTAACAATCGATAAATCTAGAGCATGTAATGATTTTGGTCGATTTAAGCGAATCACTCGCCATCCATTCTGTGCATGCTCTACAATCAGATCTGGATGATAATTTTTAGATGTTAGTGTCATGCGTCCAACTGCCAGTTAATTGGCTCAATGCCATTTTGTTTCAAATAATGATTCGTCTTTGAGAAGGCCTTACAACCAAAAAAACCACCACGATTCGCAGCCAACGGAGAAGGATGTGCTGCTGTGAGAACCAAATGGCGCTCCCGATCGATGCGGCGTCCCTTGCGTTGAGCATATGCACCCCACAAGATGAAAACGATATGCTGACACTGCTCATTCAAGACGTCGATAATATAATCTGTAAAAACTTCCCATCCTTGGTTTTGGTGTGATGTGGGTTGCCCAGCTTCTACAGTCAGCACACTATTAAGTAATAATACGCCCTGCTCAGCCCATTGGCTTAAATCACCATGCTTCGGTGGAGTAATGCCTAAATCCGAATGCAATTCATGAAAAATATTACGCAATGAAGGCGGGATTGCAATCCCTTTTTGTACAGAAAAACTTAATCCATGCGCCTGATTCGGCCCGTGATACGGATCTTGCCCCAAAATAACCACTTTTACATGAGACAACGGTGTTGTATTGAGCGCGTTAAAAATTAAATGGTTGGGTGGATAAACCGTTTTCTCATTATTTTTTTGAACAATTAAAAACTCACGTAATTGTTCCATTTGTGAAGAAACTAAAAACTCTTGCAACCCTTGCTTCCACGAGCTTTCGAGTTGAACTTTATCTAATTTTTGCTGCTGTTGCTCAGTCAATAACATACTTTTTTTAAACCCTTAACTTATGAAGATACTTTCACTTGCAATTCAACATCGGGGTTTTTAAAAAATCCGCCATTTTTGAGTTTGTCATACATCTGAACATCCGACCATTCAGCTTGAACTTGCTCTGAAAAAATAATTTGCTCTAAACTCAACACACCCATTTGTGCATTTTCAATATCGTCTAAAAAGCTTTGAGCATAACCGGTGTCTGTTTCATGTACGATAACTGAATAAACCTCTACATCGCCTTCCCCATTTTGGGTTTTGGTCGAATTCAATACTTGCTGTGCAAGAAAGAAAAACACTCGCGAAAACTGCTCTGCGGACGGTGAAACCGGCAAGCTAACCCAGCGTGCACTGAAATTTTTACAGGCTTGGATATAATCCGGAGCATCTTGATCCCAAAAACAAATGGCATGATCAAAACTATCAAAAAGCTCTTTAATCACCCCTTTAAGTAAGCCAAAGTCGTAAACCATTTGCCCATGATCAAGCTGAGATGCTTTTAAAATAAGCTCAACTTTGTAACTATGTCCATGAATAGAACGCTTGCAACGATCAGACGTACAATTTCTTACAACATGAGCATTTTCAAACTTAAATAACTTGCGAATCAGCATGGGGCAACGTAGTCATCTTTTTTCAGGAATCAGAAATTATAAATCAAAACTCAGCTTTTGCCGAATCTTTTTAGTGAAACCTTTCGCGATGTAATTGTGATTAAATGTTATTTTTTTGAGCATGCGCCAAAGGCAAAGCCAGCGCCTGCTCGATATATGCCACGCGCAACGAGTCACGAGAACCCAAATAACGTTGATAAAAACTTGAATTAAGCATCATGGCTGCGCCCTGCGTCAGCGCCCAAATGCCCGCCAAATAATCTCGAACTGTCATTTGACTTCCAATTTGCAGTAAATATTCTTCAGCCATTTGAATAATCATACGCAAGCGTTGACGTCGAATTTGATAAAGCTGGGTAAATAATCGCTGAATGCCTGCACCCGTTACAGATAAGCGCTCCTCAAGTGCATGAAATAGCACCGTTCTTTCTGGGTGATGTAAGTGGTGCAGCATAAAAAATGCCACCACTTCATTAAATTCTTTATGCTGATCTTTGGCCATCTCTAACAACATGTTCTCATTACGAATAATCAGCAACATGTAAAGCTCATCTTTACTTTGAAAATGCTTATATAAAGTGCCTTTGGCTAAATCCAATTCGGCAGCCAACGCATCAAGCGTCATGCCAGAATCGCCATTTTCTAGCAATAACGTTTCAGCAATTTGAAAAATTAGTTGTTCTCGTTCTCGAAATTGTGTTTGTCGATCCATTATTGTTCTCTATGTTCACACAAAAGGAAGAAATTTATTAATTCGGACAGGCTAATAATGTTTCAAAATTGCGCGTAGTAATTTCACCAATTTCCTCTGCGGTTTTGCCATACACCTGTGCCAATGCTTCAGCAACAAAAGGCACATACTTAGGCTCATTACTTTTACCACGATACGGCACGGGCGCAAGATATGGACTATCCGTTTCTATCAGTAAACGGTCTAATGGCACAATTTTAGCAACATCGCGCAGACTCTGGGCATTTTTAAACGAAACAATGCCAGAAAAGGAAATATAATATCCGCAGTCTAACACGGCTTTTGCGGTATCTATATCTTCAGTGAAACAATGCAAAATGCCATGATGTGATGCTTCTGCACGAATCAGATCAATCGTGTCTTCTTTGGCAGAACGGGTATGTACCACAACTGGTTTTTTCACCAACTTTGATGCATGAATATGCCGCGCAAAACAGGCTTTTTGTTCAGATATATGCTCTGTACTGTGATAATAATCTAAACCCGTTTCACCTAATGCCCAAACCTTTTCAGCTTGCGCCAGTTCAACCAAATATTCAACGGTTGCGCGTTGCATGATCTCTGGATTTTCACACGGATGCACCCCCACGCTATAACCAACATCTGTATGTTGCTCGGCAATTCTTGCCAAGGCAATATGATCATCTAAATCGACCGAGATCCCCATAAATTTTGTAACACCTGCAGCGCGTGCCTGCTGTAATGCTTTATCTAAACTTCCCTCATATGGGGTTAAATCAAGCATCGTTAAGTGACAATGAGTATCGGTAAACACATTTTTTCCTTTAATATTAAATAAATGAATTACATGGTGTAGCTAGGGCGCGTAGATGACGTCGTACCTGCTAAAAGCTTCTCAGCTTCATTGCGATAATAGGCACCTTTTTCTCCACTGAGTTGAATTCCAAAACCCTGTGGTTTTAAACCCGCTTTTTTATAATTGATCCAAATCACTTTGCCGGTTAAAGGGATTTTCTGTGATTGCTCGGGTAACGTTGCCAAAACAAAAATTTCTTGCCCCAATGCGACTTTCTGAGCTGAGGGAATGAATAACCCTCCTCCTGCCACAAAAGGCATATAACTGGCTTGTAGTACAGCACGATCTGCAATATTCACTTGCAGAATTCCCCCCATTGGTGCTTGCATTGTGTTTCCCCTGTTTCTTTATATATTCATTAACTGTACAAATAATTGATCGACAATTAATTGAGTTTGCACGTTTTGTTCCAGCATGGTTTTACTACGCTGTAAATGTTCTAATATTTGAAATAGCGTTTCTAAAGAATAGGCTTGAGCCAATTTCTGGAAATCTAAATCAATATTTTTTACCGGTTGTTTGAGTTTGACACAAATAATATCGGATAACAAATATTCAAACATTTGCATGAAATCATGAAATGAAAGTGCCTTTGTCCACTTGGTGGCATAACTAATTGGCAGGCGTTTATTTTGCACCAAATCTTGCCAATCTAGAATCAACTCAAGCCGTTTATCTAACCAATTTTGATCATTTAACTTTAACGCCTGCAATGGCATTGCATTTGACAAATTAAGTAACAGTTGAATTTTTTGTTGATCTAACTCCGGCAATTCACGTTGCACATATTCAACCGCTTGTTCGGTACTTAAGCGATCTAAGGCATAGCGTTGTAAGCGACTTCGGATTGTTGCTGGCAACTTTAAAAAATGCGTTGTGACCAAAATAATCAGCACACGCTCACCCGGTTCTTCAAGGGTTTTTAATAATGCATTTGCCGCAGCAACATTTAATGCTTCGGCAGGTTCAATAACAATCACACGCCAGCCATCTACGGTTTGCTGAACAAATGGCAGCAACTCTCGAATTTGCTCGATTTTAATTCGTGGATGGGCTTTTTTGCTATCGTCTTCGGTGCTAATTCGCACATAATTTGGATGCGTATCTGACTTTAGCCAAACACAGCTGCCACAGTGCCCACAGGCTCCATGCGCAGTTTTGTGACTACACAGCACCCATTCCAAGAACTGCTGTACAAAAATTTCTTTGCCGCAGCCATCTTTACCATAAAACAGTAAACCATGCCCCAGTTCAGGAAAACGCTGGGTCAGCATATCCCAAACGGATTGTTGCCAAGCAAAGATCGGAGTAGCTGCTTTTAGATTCATTGAAAAACTGAAATATCCATAGCATTGAGACGGTCTAAATCGGCTTGCGTGTCGACACCGGGTGGTAAATTCACTTGAGCCACCGCAATTGCAATCCGATGCCCATTTTCAAGCACACGTAGTTGCTCTAAACTTTCAAGTGCTTCTAACTGGCCAACATCCCAAGTAACATATTCTTGCAGCAATTTCACACGGTAAGCATATAAACCTAAATGACGATAAGCCATGGAGTGCAAAGTTTGAGTTGCATTTTTCGCAGCATCTCGATCGTACGGAATGGTTGCACGGCTAAAATATAGTGCTTCTTGATATTTAGACATCACCACTTTAACAATACTATCGCGGCGAAATTCATCTAAGGCATGAATCGGTTCACACAATGTAGACATTGAACATTGTGGCTGATCCACCAATAATTGACTGACTTGCTGCACCAATTGTGCGGGCAACAACGGCTCATCGCCTTGCACATTCACAATAATATCATCGGCAGCCCAGCCTTTAATTTGCGCCACTTCACTTAAGCGATCGGTACCAGAAGGATGATTGGCTTGGGTTAAAACTACATCCACCCCTTCTTCACGACACAACTGTGCAATTCGCTCATCGTCCGTAGCCACGCACAAATCATCAAATCCTTCCACTTTTCTTGCCTGATCCACCACACGCAAAATCATCGCGCGACCATGAATTTCTAACAAAGGCTTCGCAGGTAAACGTGAACTTGCATAACGGGCAGGAATAACAATGTGCTTCATAAAAAACCTATTTAGGCGCAAATATTAAGTTGTCGTAATTGTTGATTAAGCAAAGTATAACAAGCATCGGAAAGAACGGCATCGACGGGCAATACCCAAATTTCGTTTGGCAGCTGCGCTGAATCTGCATTCAACAATGCTTTAATTTTTACCGCATCTTTTTCCGTGGTAATAATTGGTGAATTATCCTCAAATTTTAAATCATCTAAGCTGTAGGCATGATGATCGACAAATTCATGTTGCGTGCAATTTCGCACCCCAATTTCAGTAAGACTGCGATAAAACCGTTCTGGATAACCAATACCCACCACAACATGATAATGCTGCTTTGCATCAAACACAGATTGACTGCTTTGCGTTGAATGAATTAAGTACGGCTGCCCAAGCTGAAGTTGCATGGCATAGGTCGCATTGGTTTCGCTGGTATGCTCAATAACAGTTACTTGTTGCAAGCGCGTTTTAGGTTCGCGCAAATAACCTTCTGGGAGTAATTTTTCATTACCTAAACCGCGAGTTCGATCTAACACCACCCATTCAATTTGTCGTGCCAACGCCCAATGTTGCAATCCATCATCACTAAGAATTAAATCGAACTGCCCATGCTGCAATAATAATTCAATGGCTTGCTGACGATTTGGCCCAACCGCCATTGGCACAGCGGTTCGCTGCACAATCAAACACGGCTCATCACCGACCAAATCGGCTGTTGCATCTGCATCGACAAAAAGCGGAAATGGCCCTTTACCACCATAACCCCGACTAATCACACCCACACGAATATTTTTTTGCCGCAGATATTGCACCAGTTGAATCAGCAGTGGAGTTTTGCCACTGCCGCCTACGGTAATATTCCCAATAATCATGACGGGTACAGGCGCATTATAGACTTTTTTAATACCCGCCTGATACAAAGCTTTATTCAAGGCAAAAGCACAACCGTATACGCAGGATAATGGCCGCAATAAAACCAACCATGCTGATTGTTTATTCCATGCATTTTGTATGCTTTTGGCCAAGGACATGCTTATTCCTCAAAATTACGCTGGTGCAATTGAAAATAAGCCCCACGTTTTTCGAGTAATTCAATATGCGTACCTTGTTCGACAATGCGCCCTTGATCCATCACCACAATTTGGTCGGCATTTTCAATGGTCGATAACCGATGTGCAATTACAATTGTGGTGCGCTCTTGCATGGCTTGATCAAAGGCTTGCTGAATAAAATGTTCCGATTCATTGTCTAAAGCACTGGTCGCTTCATCTAAAATCAGGATCGGTGCATTTTTCAAAATCGCACGTGCAATGGCAATACGTTGGCGTTGACCACCCGATAAATTAAGCCCTTGCGCACCCAAAACGGTATCGTAACCTTGTGGTAAGTTCATAATAAAGTCGTGCGCATACGCAGATTTGGCCGCAGTAATTACATCGGCATCGCTTGCATTTTTTAACTGACCATAAGCGATGTTGTCGCGTACGCTACGATCAAACAAGAATACTTGCTGATTCACCATGGCAATTTGCGTACGTAAACAATTCAACTCGATATCATCAATATTGATATCATCTAGTAAAATTTCCCCCGATTGAATGGCATGAAAACGCACCAACAAATTCACTAAAGAGGTTTTTCCCGCACCTGAACGCCCAACCAATGCAACAGTCTGACCGGCTTTTACGTTTAAGCTGAAATCTTTAATTGCATGTGAACCATCTTCATAGACCAGATTCACCCGATCAAACACAACTGCACCTTTTAATTGGGGCGTTTGCGTTCCTTTATTCGGCTCATCATCCATATCCAACAATTCAAATACAGAATATGCCGCCGCCAAACCACGTTGTAATTTTTCATTCACGCTGGTGAGGTTTTTTAAAGGCTTGCTGAGCATACCGGCTGCGGTAATAAATGCCACAAATTGTGCAGGTGAGGTATCGCCTAAAATTTCTGGACGAAGCGCAATCCACATAATAATGGCCATTGCAATTGACATGATGAACTGCACAATCGGTGTGTTCAACACATTAACCACATGGAGCTTTAAACCACGTTTAAGGTTCTCACTTGAACGATCGTATAAACGCTCATATTCGTTATCTTGCCCACCAAAACCTCGTACCACACTCTGACCCAAAATAGATTCTTGAACTACATGGTTAACGTCGCCCATCGTATCTTGCATTTGGGTAGAGAGCTTGCGCATGCGCTTAGCTGCCTTACGCACCGCATAGCCAATAATTGGTGCAAACACAATAATTACCAGCGATAACTTCCAGTTTTGATAGAACAAATACCCGAGTAAGCCAATTACAATCAGCCCTTCTTTGAGTAAAATTTGTACTGACTCTGAAGATGCCGCGGTAACTTGCTCGATGTTATACAAGATTTTAGAGGTAATCTGACCACTTGAGTTTTTCAAGTAGTATGTTGATGGCAGACGCAGAAGCTTCCCAAAGACTTGCTGACGCATGCTAAAAACAAGATGTCGCGAAATCACAGCAGAATAGTAGTCACCTAAAAACGACCCCACACCACGAACCAAAATCAATAACACCACTAAAAATGGAAATAATGAAGTTTGGTGAATATTCTGCTTTTGAATTGCGTTGATAATAAATTCGAGTAGCTTTGCAATAGAAACTTCAGTAGAAGCACTTAAAGTAAAACCAATTAAGACTAAAATTGCATAGCCCCAATAAGGTTTCAGATAAGCAAGTAATCGAAAATAAATCTTTATATCTTGTTTCACTCATAACCTCGAGTTGGTGCTTTGGTACTAATATTGATGTTCACAAAACCAAGCTGGCCTGCAACATCCATCACCCGAATAACATCTTGATGGGTCGCTTTTGCATCGGCTGCAATTACAAACATCAAATCACGATGACCATCGGTGGCTTGTTTAATGGCTGTAGATAAATCTGCGCTATCTTGACTCGATAATGCTTGTCCATTCACAGCATAATGACCCGCCGAGTCTACCATAACTTCAATTTTATGATCGTATTGTTTTGGTGGTACACCTTGTGCGTCTGGTAAGGTGATATTGATACGACTAGGTTGATGAAAAGAGGTCGACAACAACAAAAACACCAAAATAAACAATAAACAGTCGATTAATGGCGTCAAATTCAAATGAATATCTTCAACTTGACGTTTAGCACGAAACTTCATTGCAAAGTCTCCATGGCTTAATCTGACTGATCAGCACGTTGTTGATAAAATAACTGCGCATGAAAAAGTGTCGCTTGTTGTTCTAATTCTGAAATATATTCATGCACAACACGCTGCAAATAGCGATAAGCAATCAACGCAGGAATGGCAACCACCATCCCCATTGCGGTTGCAATTAGGGCTTTAGAAATCCCCGGAATCATAAGTGTAGGGCTAACATTAGAACCAACATCAATCATTAAAAATGATTCAATAATACCAACAACCGTACCCAGCAACCCCAACAAAGGTGCAACCGCACTAATTGTGCCTAAAAAGTTAATATTCTTCTCTAAATAATGAATTTCTTGAGAAGCAACCACTTCCATTTGCGCGCGTGTGAATTGCTCACCTTCAGATTTGCTTTGCAGTGCAATAGACAAAATTTGCCCTAAAGCACTGTGTTTAACTTTCGAATCATGCTGTAACTGCTCAATAATTTCAGTTAAATTGCCTTGCCGAGACGAGACTAAAATTTGTTTTGGCAACACATCTTTACGTCTTAAGCGAATTAAACGTTCCAAGGTAATTGCTACGGTAAACACCGAGCACAACAACAACGGCAGCATGAGCCAGCCACCCGCCTTAAACAGTTCCCACATGATCGACCCCAATAATACAAATATAAAATGAATCTTATTTAGATTCAGGCAAACAAATATTTAAAATTCCATCCAATTCATCCAATGAGTGATATTGAATGACCAGTTTTCCTTTACCCTGCTTATTATGTTCAAGTTTCACGTTAGCATTAAAACGCTCAGACAAACGTTGCGCTAATTGCTCTACATCTGGTGAAATGGCGGTTTTTTCTTTTTCAGTTTTAGGCGCACTTAATTCACGAACCAATTGCTCTGTTTGTCGTACAGATAAGGCTTTTTCGATAACCAACTGTGCAATTCTTTCTTGATCCTTCGCTTTTAAGGTAAGAATCGCACGGGCATGCCCCATATCTAGCGCACCTTGCTGCATCAAGTCTTTGACTGAGTCAACCAAACTTAATAGGCGAAGCAAATTACTAATGGTGGCGCGTGCCTTACCCACCGTATCGGCAATTTCTTGATGGCTTAAACCAAATTCCTCGTGAAATCGCTGTAGCGCTAAAGCTTGATCAATCGGATTTAAATCTTGACGTTGAATATTTTCAATTAACGCCAAAGCAATCGCGACCTGATCATTCAATTGGCGCACAATGGCTGGAATTTCAGTCAGCCCTGCCAGTTGCGCTGCTCGCCAACGGCGCTCACCCGCAATAATTTCGTACGGATGTTGTTCATCATCAATAGGACGGACAACAATTGGCTGCATGACACCATGTTTTTTTATCGATGCTGCCAGTTCTTGCAAATCATCTTCATGGATAAAGCGACGAGGCTGATACACACCGCGTTGCAACAATGCAACATCGATATTTTTGAGTTGACCTTGGTCGTGTGCTTGCTCTTCAATCTTTAGCTTTTCTTTTTGAATTGAACCTAGCAAAGCATCTAAACCGCGCCCTTTGGCTAATCCGCGTTTTTTAATGCTCATGCAATTTACCCTTTCTTCACTTTATTTTTTTTAAGCATTTCTGCTGCTAAATTCAAATATGACACCGCACCTTTCGAACTTTTTTCGAAATAAATGACCGGCAACCCATGTGCGGGTGCTTCCGCCAAACGGACATTTCGTGGAATGACCGTATCATATAACTTAGAACCGAAAAATTGTTCGAGTTCTGCCGAAACATCACGCGTTAACGCATTACGTGCATCGTACATTGTACGTAAGACACCAATAATTTGTAACTGTGGATTTAAAGCTTGCTGAATTCGGTCGATGGTTTGGGTTAAATCTGCCAAACCTTCTAACGCGTAATATTCACATTGCATTGGAATAATTACTGCATCTACCGCTGCTAAGGCATTAACGGTAATTAAACTTAAACTTGGCGCACAATCGACAATGATAAAATCAAAAGCATGCTGAATTTCTTGCAAAGCGTTGCGCAAAATATATTCACGCCCTTCTTGCTCTGCAATGGCCAGTTCAACGCCGGCCAAATCGCGATTCGAACCTAAAACTTTATAACCAACTTCGGCCTTAATAATGGCTGTTTCAATTGGCACTTCGCCCAAAAGTACATCGGTAATGGAATACAACAAGTCATTTTTTTGCACGCCTGAACCCATTGTCGCGTTACCTTGTGAATCCATATCCACAAGCAATACACGTTTTTTGAGCACCGCTAAAGACGCAGCTAAATTGACTGCTGTCGTGGTTTTGCCGACCCCACCTTTTTGATTTGCAATTGCAATAATTTGAGCCATGAAAACCCCAATCCTTAAATCTTATTCAATATAATTAAATGACGTTGCTCATCCAAACATGGAACATGCAATTCAATTACTTGATTTGAGTAGCTTGATTTTAAGGCATCCAATTCATCGGTTGGAATCACGCCTTTCATTGCACAAATTTGGGTTTTTTCATGCATATATGGCTCAGAAGCTGTCACAAAATCAGTTAATGATGCAAATGCACGACTTGTAATTACATCAAACTGCCCTAGTTCACGAATCGTATCTTCGTTTTCTACTCGTGTTTGCACAGCAACGACATTTTTTAATTTTAGATCTGCAATAAATTGTTTTAAAAAACGAATTTTCTTGCCATTTGAGTCAAGCAATACACATTGGCGTTCTGGTTGGCACAGCGCAATAATCATCCCCGGCATACCACCGCCTGTACCAATATCGAGAATACGACCTTCAGGCAAATGCACCAAAATACTTAAGCTGTCGAGCAAATGCTTGACCAACATTTCTTTTGGATCACGAATAGCGGTCAGATTATACGCCTTATTCCACAATACCAATGCATCTTGATATTTCAATAATAGCTGCAAAGCATCGTCATCGAGCGTTAAGCCTAATTTCTGGCTGCCTTGTTTTAACTCTTGAAAAAAAAGATGCATGCTCAAACTCGTTCATAAAATTCAGGTTGAAGTATACTGAATTATCCAACTAATCATAGCGTTCGATGATTAGCGAATATTCATTTAAGCAAATTCACCAAGACGAATTTGCTTATCTAGTGCCAATAAACGCTCTGGCGTGCCCACATCCACCCAAACTGCTTGTAATTTTTGTGCAGATATTTGATGTGATTGCATGGCATTTTTTAAAATAGGTGCCAATGGGCGCTTTCCTTCAGCTAAGCCATGAAAGAGCTTAGGCGAATACACACCAATACCACTATAAGTTAAAGCTTCGCCCACCTGCTCTTGTTCAAAGCAATACGCCTGATGATCTGCTAAAATAAAATCGCCTTTTGGATGCTGCGCAGGATTCTCTACAAGCATTAAGTGCGCCAAATAGTCATTTAATTCTACGTCTAACAACGACTGAAAATCATATTGCGTCCAAACATCGCCGTTCACAAGAATAAAAGGTTCATCTCCCAGCAAAGGCAGTGCATTGATAATACCACCCGCAGTTTCTAAGCCTTCCCCTTCGTTAGACCACAGAATATTCACCCCAAATTGTTGACCATCACCTAAAGCTGCCCATAGTTTATCGGCAAGCCATGCTGTATTAATCACAATGTCTGTTATACCAATTTGGCGCAATTTTTCAATATGCCAAACGATAAGCGGCTTACCACCGACTTCGAGTAATGGCTTTGGAGTCGTCAGCGTCAATGGACGCATGCGATTCCCTAAACCCGCAGCAAGAATCATGGCTTTCATACAATTTCCTCGTATCGACCATATTTTGCCGTAAATGCAGGTAATACGCGTTGTTGCAATAAATCGATGAACGGCTGAAGTTCGCTATAATTCTGCGCTTCGGTCATGACATACCACATCACACGCGGCAAATCTTTTAGATAGCCCGATTTACCATCTCTTTCAAACAAGCGCACAAAAATCCCTAAAATTTTAATATGGCGTTGTAATGCCATATAGTCGGCGTCTTGCTTGAATGTTGTAAAACTGCGACCCTGTTTGGAGGCTTTTGGCAATAAATCATAAAACTGTTCAAACCACGCCTGCACTTTTTCTACTGGCCATTGCACATAGGCATCGCGGGTAATTGAAATTAGATCATAAGTATCTGCACCAATTACCGCATCCTGAAAATCAATCACACCTAAATCTGTTTCTGCCGCTAAACACATTAAGTTTCGGCTATGAAAATCTCGATGCACAATCACCTGCGGTTGCGCCAGTGCACGTTTTGCAAGCAGCTCAAAAGCATGCTGTAAAGTTGACTGTTCAGCATCGGTGAGTTGAATGTTTAATGCAGGCAAAAGCCAATCTGGTAACAACTGCATTTCAGACAATAATTTTTCATAGCTATATAATGGAAGCTGAGTATTGCCATCAATGCTTTGCAGTGCAATCAACTGCTGAAAGCTTTGTAGATAATAGCCATCAACGCTGTGCTCATCTAATAAATTAGCCAAGACAGTATCGCCAAAATCTTCGAGCAACAAGAAGCCCAACTCTAAATTTTTAGCCAAAATATGCGGAACACGCGCCCCATTTTCGCTTAAAAATTCATCAATTCTCACAAAAGGCACACAATCTTCTTTATCTGGAGGTGCATCCATCAACATAAATGTTTTATTATTTTGATTCACTCGCGCATAGCGACGAAAACTTGCATCGCCTGCTAAATATTTGATTTCAAATTGATCAGAATGAAGAACATCTGTCAACCATGTTTGTATCAATTGTTCACGTTGTGTATTCATTTGCAAATTTATCTAATACAGGCTGAGTTTTTGAAGTCTCAAGTGTAGCTACTTATAGACTTTTTCTCTATGATGCAACAATAATTAATTGCAAAAAGCATACTTGGTTAATGAGACACATGAAGCAACAGTTTAAATTTAATCCGCTAGCAACTGCAATTCTGACACTTTTGTGTGGTGGCTCGTTACAATCAAGTTATGCAGCATCTTCTGAGGTTGTATCAACGATTGATAACAACCAATTAAAGCAGAATCTTGCGCAAAATTACGATGGTCAAGCGTTCTTTGAACAATTCTATGTCGATAAAAATAGCCCTGAAGCACAGCAACGTGTCGCTGATAAAAAATATACGCCCTATTGTCAGGGCGTCTGGGTTACGCCAATTGAGCCCAACACCAAAACTCCAAGCCCAAATACCACCACAACCTATGCAGACGCCGATTACGCACTTTACAATCCCAATGGAACTTCTGAATTAAATGGGAACGTGGTTATTAATCAAGAAGGTCGTCAGATTAAAGCCGATCAGGTGACTTTAGACCAAACCCAAACTTATGCACATGCAACGGGGAATGTACAAGTTGCACAAAATGGTTTGGTTTCTCAAAGTAAAGAAGTCAATTATAATTTAAAACAGCAAAGTGGTGATTTAACCGATAGTTATTACATTACTGAAACCACACATGGTCACGGTCACGCATCGAGTATTATGCGTACATCACCTGAAAAAACCATACTCAAAAATGCAACATATACCACGTGTGAGCCGGGTAAATCACCAGGATGGAAGATCACCGCAAAAGAGCTGACTTTAAATCAAGATACTGGACGGGGTGTCACTAAAAACACGCGTTTATATATTAAAAATGTCCCTGTTTTTGCATTACCCTACTATAACTTCCCAATTGATGACCGCAGAACAACGGGGCTACTCACACCAAGCTTTGGTTGGAGTAGCAATAGTGGATTTGAGACATCCTTACCGATTTATCTGAATTTAGCACCCAACTATGACATGACTGTAATTCCACGCTATTTAGGGAGTCGTGGTGGCATGTTAGATGGTGAGTTTAGATATAAAACTGAACATTTTGGTGAAGGAAAAATTGCAGGGGGATACCTTCCAAACGACAAAGACTATAACAACCAAGATCGTAAATCATTAAAAGTAGTTCACAATTGGACTATAAACCCTTATTTTTCAAGTAATTTTGAATACAATTATTTGTCAGATATTGACTATATTACCGACATTAAAAATGATCCAAATATATCAACCGACTTAAACCAACGACGTTTAGCACAATTAAACTTTGCAAATGCCATTCCTGGTTTAAATGCAAGTTTAAAAATTGAAAGTTACCAAACGCTTGACAAAACTCTGGCAGATTCAGATAAACCTTATGCACGGTTACCACAATTCTTACTAAATTACACCACAACCAATCCTCAAGGTTGGCAGTTTGAATACCACAACGATACGGCTTATTTTAAAAAGGATACTAGCGACAGCTCGGTTATTCAAAATGGTACCCGCGTTTACAACTCTTTCGCGACCCGTTATAACTTCAGAACACCATGGGCTTTTGCTATTCCTGAAGTCTCTGTGCGCTCCCTGAATTATATTTACGACAAAGATGCGGATAATGGTGGAAATCAATCCAATCCATCAGTTGTTGTCCCGCAGTTCACACTCGATACAGGTTTAAATTTTGAGAAACAAGGTAAATACCTGCAAACACTTACGCCACGCGTATTTTATGCCTACTCTCCATATAAGAGCCAAAGCGACTTACCCAATTACGATACAACCACGGCTTCTGTAAGTTACGACCAACTCTTTAGTCCATATCGTTTTTACGGACATGACCGTCTAGATGACAATAATTTCACCTCTTTAGGTCTCAGCTATAGTCTTTTTGATCAAAAAGGACTCGAACGCTTAAAGGCTGCAGTCGGTCAAAGCTTCTATTTTTCAGATCGAAAAGTCGTTTTAGATGCCAAAAATGAAAAAGTAGCCACTGAAAAGACCTCTGGTCCTGTCTTCTCTGTTTCAAGTCAACTCAGCAATAATTTCACGATTGCTTCGAATTTGGCTTGGAATAATGGATCTACATCTCAAGCCAATTTCCAGACTTTTTATACCTCAGACAACGGTCAAATCTATAATCTGGGTTATTACAAACGACGAGACAACAGCAGTGGGCAGCTCAGTTATGATCAAGTTGTTGCATCATTCATACAACCTGTAAGCGACAATTGGCGTATTATGGCTCACGTTCAATATGACATGGACCATAGTTTAATGCGCGAATATCTGTTGGGCGTAAATTATGAATCATGTTGCTGGACTGTTTCTGTTTACGGTCGTTCGTATTTCAATGACTTAGACGATGTCACTGCAGTTGGAGTAAAACGTAAAAACGCTATTATGGCTGAATTTACTTTAAAAGGACTTGGCTCTTTCAGCAATCGACTTTCATCGTTGCTTGAGCAGCGCATTATCGGTTTTAACAAATCTAATCAATCTTGGACTCAACCTTAATGAAGAACCTACAACTTAAAAAATATTTGAAAGCAACCACGCTTGCACTTTTAATTTCAAGTTCTATGCCTGTTTTTGCTGCACCAAGTGATGAGGTTGTAGCTGTTGTTGGGGATAGCGCTATTTTACGTAGCGACCTTGATCAAATGACCAGTGAACTTGCTCATCAGTTGCAGGCGCAAAAACAAACCTTACCACCAACACAAATTCTGCAACAACAAGCCTTAGAACAAATGATTACGCGCCAAGCTCAGCTAGAACTTGTGAAACGTTATGGGGTAAAGCCGGATGAAGCTACACTAAATGAAGAAGTGACAAAATACGCAAAACAAAATGGCTTCCCAAGTTTAGAAAGTTTTCAAAAACAATTAGATGCTCAAGCGCCTGGTACTTATGAAGCTGTCCGCACACGTATTGGTCAAGAGATTGCAATTGCTCGTTTACGCCAACAGCAAATTATGTCGCGCATTAAAATTACCGACCAAGATGTTAATAACTTCTTAAAAACACCACAAGGTCAAGCAGCGATTGGTAGCCAAGCACATATTTTACATGTTCGCGTATCATCAACAGGTAAAGATACTTCCGAGATTTTAAGTACCGCCCAGTTGGTCAAACAAGACTTAAACCAATCTGACGACTTACAAGCAATTAGCAAAAAATATTCAACCGCTGATATTAAAGTGGTTGGTGCAGACATGGGCTACAAAAGCCTAGCAGATATTCCGGCTGAACTTGCAGCACGCGTCACCGCATTACAGCCAGGTCAAACCTCTGAAACCATTCCTGCACAAGATGGCATTCACATTTTAAAATTACTTGACCGCAAGGCAAGTGACCAAAAAATGATTGTCACCCAATATCACGTTCGTCATATTCTAATTCAAACCAATGAAGTGATGAACGATGAGCAAGCAAAACAACGTATTGATAGCATTTATAACCGCTTAAAAGCAGGTCAAGACTTTGCAACGCTTGCAACCACCTTTTCAAATGACCCAGGTTCGGCTGCAAATGGTGGCGATTTAGGCTGGGTCGGCTTAGGCAGCATGGTTCCTGAATTTGAACAAACCATGAAGTCAACTCCTGTTGGTCAGATTAGTGCGCCATTCAAAACTCAATTTGGTTGGCATGTTCTGCAAGTGCAAGATACTCGCCAGCAAGACATGACCAAAGAATATCAAGAACGTTTAGCGCGCCAGTTCCTAGGCGAGCAACAATTTAATACCGAAGTGGATGGCTGGTTACGTGAATTACGCGCCAACACCTATGTTGATATTAAAGACCCAAGCTTAAATAAGTCTAAAAATCAAGAAGCCCCAGCTCAATAATAAATAAAGACCTCATTTGAGGTCTTTATTTTTAAGCATAAAAAAGCCAGCATCTGCTGGCTTTTTTATTTCATCATCAATTAACGATTGTTGTTTGAATCGTCATCTTGTGAATCTTCAAATTTAGAATCGTTTTCAAAGCCAGATGTTTGACCGCCGAAGCCACCTTGACCACCGAAGCCACCTTGACCACCAAAGCCGCCTTGACCACCAAAGCCGCCTTGACCACCGAAGCCACCTTGACCACCGAAGCCACCTTGACCACCAAAGCCACCTTGACCACCAAAGCCACCGCCTTGACCACCAAAGCCACCTTGACCACCAAAGCCACCGCCTTGACCACCAGCAAAGCCACCCGCTTGAGGTGCACCAGCAGGCGCGCCAGCAGGACGTGGGTTACGTGCAGGAACAACGGTCGAAATAGCGTGCTTATAAACCATTTGGCTTACTGTGTTTTTCAACAACACCACATATTGGTCAAAAGACTCAATATGACCTTGTAATTTGATTCCATTCACAAGGAAGATTGATACAGGAATGCGTTCTTTACGTAGAGAATTTAAGAAAGGATCTTGTAAAGTTTGACCTTTAGACATGTGTTTACTCCAAAAATAAAAAAAATTAATCAGCGCAAAATCTGCCTTCAATTTTTTAAAAAATTTATAAAAAAGGCAGTGTGCAAATTCTGCTTTATCTGTAACAGTTTCGCAAGTATTCTTGTGCTTTGCTTATTGTTTCAAATGTTGTAAATTGATGGCTTTCGCGTAATGACCGCAGCCATGTATATTGACGCTTCGCCAATTGTCTTGTAGCAAATAAGGCGGTATCCTCCATATTTTTCTTATTATTGTGAAATATATCACATTTATTTAAAAAGTTATAGGCTTGCCGATAACCAACTGCTCGCATTGAAGGCAAATCTTCATTTAAATCGTATTTATTCATTAAGAATTCAACTTCATTTAAAAAACCAATTTCCCACATTTGTTGCAGTCTTTTTTCAATTCTTTGATGCAACTCTAATCGATCAGGCATCAAAGCATAATTATGAAAGCGATATCGATATTCCAATTGCTTCGGTTGCTCTGCTTGTAATGTGGTAATTGGCTTGCCAGTTAGACGAAAAACCTCTAACGCACGAATAATACGCTGCTTATCACTCACCTTAAATTTTTCACCCGCAATCGGATCTACCCGCTGCAATTCAGCATGAATACTTTCCCATCCAGACTGTTCGGCTTGCGCTAAAATTTCTGCGCGCACCGCAGCATCTGCACTAGGTAAATGCCCCGAAAGGCCTTCTAATAGCGCTTTAAAATATAACATGGTGCCACCCACTAAAATGGGAATTTTGCCTTTTTGGTGAATCTCATCAATGAGTACACAAGCATCTTCAACGAACTCGGCGGCAGAATACACTTCTTCGGGGGTAATAATATCAATTAAATGATGCGGATATTTTTGCTGCTCTTCTTTACTGGGTTTGGCTGTTCCAATATCCATATCTTTAAAGACTAAAGCAGAATCCACCGAAATAAGCTCGAAATTTCCTTGCTCATATAGTTCACACGCCAAAGCAGTTTTCCCGCTTGCAGTCGGCCCCATTAAGTTGATGACAGGCAATGAATTTGGCATGTAACGCTATTCTCCTCGAGCAAATAATTTATCAAGTTGGTTTAATGGAAATGCACGCCATGTTGGACGACCGTGATTACATTGGCTTGCAAACTCGGTTTGTTCCATTTGGCGTAATAAAGCATTCATTTCAGACAAGCTGAGTTGACGATGTGCACGCACCGCGCCATGACAGGCCATACCTGCCAAAAGTTGATCACGTTTTTGCAATAACGCATGCGCTTCATCGTTTGGGTCTAAGTCATTCAATAAAGCAGGCACCAATTTGGAAAAATCTGCTTTTTGTAAAATTGCTGGCACTGCGCGCAAAATCACTTGTTCATCGCCATATTGGTCTATTTCTAAACCTAAACGTGCCAATTGTGGTTTTAAATCTTCCACACGATTGGCTTGCATACGACTAATTGAAACCACTTTAGGAATTAACAATTGTTGGGATTGCCAAAATGCTGGTTTATCCCATGCGGTTTTCATTTGTTGCAATAATATACGCTCATGCGCTGCATGCATATCGACAATGATTAACCCTTCGGTGTTTTGAGCCAAAATATAAATTCCATGTAATTGCGCAATTGCAATCCCGAGTGGATATTCATTTTGATGCACGGCAGATGTTTCAGCATCGACACGATCGGCTTTTAACGGTGCTAAATATTCTTTTAGAGCATTGTTTAACTGCTGCATATTCTGCGGCTGAGGAACACCCGAACTGGATGTGCGGTAATCCACAGACTTAACTTGTGCCGCGCTAAAATCGGTCAGCAATTCGGTTGATTCAGTCGACTGCACCGCTTGCAGCATTGCATTTGAATCGGAGGTTTGATATTCACGATATTGATGTAAAGATAAATTTTCTTGCACTGTGGGTTGTAAAATTTGTTGATCTTTACGCATCGCCTCGTTTAAATCTGCCGTTGCAGTCTGAAACTGGCTTAATGTCGCTTTTGCGTAATGTCTCACAAATTCATGCACTTCACGCTGATTCAAAAACCGAATTTCGTGCTTGGTTGGATGCACATTCACATCAATATTTTCAGGTTCGACTTCTAAAAACAACAAATAAGCAGAATACTGATGCCCATGCAAAATGCCATCGTATGCCATACGCAGCGCGTGGGTCATGGTTTTGTCTTTAACAATACGACCATTCACATAAATATATTGCAAATCCGCTTGTGATCTTGCATCGGATGGATGTCCAAGCCACCCCGTTAAACGCATATTGACGCTTTCGGCATCTATCCAATAGGCATTTTGGGTAAAGGGCTTGCCAAGCAGTTGTTGTACACGTTGAAAACGCAGTTCACCGCTTTCTGCAATGGGTAAATTGAGTCGAATCTGATCATTGTGTTCTAAAACAAAGCGAATTTCAAAATGCGTGAGTGCCAAACGTCGCACAATTTCTTCAATATGACCAAATTCTGTATTCGGTTTTTTTAAGAATTTACGCCGTGCAGGCACATTAAAAAATAAATCCTGCACGCGAATGTGTGTGCCTTTGTTTTTAGCAACAGCCAAAATTTCTTGATGATCAAACGCGGTGCCATTCACTTCAATTTGATAACCAATGCCAGAGTCATCTTGGCTGCTGACCAAACTTAAACGCGACACAGCGGCAATGGATGCTAAAGCTTCTCCACGAAATCCTAAGCTGACAATCGCCTGTAAATCTTCTGCGGTTTGAATTTTACTGGTTGCATGACGCATCACCGCCAAGGGCAAATCGTCAGGATGAATGCCTGCGCCATTATCTGCAATTTCAATTAAGGTACTGCCGCCTTGGGCAATGCGTACAATTAATTCGGTTGCACCCGCATCAATTGCATTTTCAAGCAATTCTTTGACCACAGATGCAGGACGTTCAATCACTTCGCCTGCTGCAATTTGGTTCGCAACCGCAGCCGTTAAATGATGAATACGTGAAGCGTTCGACATTAGTTTAAATCGCCCTCAAGTTGTGCCAATAACTGTGCTTGCGAAGTCGAAAGAATGACTTCGCGCTGCATTTCATCTTCAGTTTTTAAAATTTCGATGGTTAAGTCTGGTTTTGGAATTTCATTTCCACCTTGACTTGGCCATTCAAACAAAAATAACGCATTTCCGGTTTCTAAATAATCACGAATTCCCATTAACTCAAGCTCATACGGGTCGTTGAGTCGGTATAAATCGAAGTGATAAACGTTTTTTTCAACAATCGTGTATGGTTCAACCAAGGTGTAGGTTGGACTTTTAACCGCGCCTTTGTGCCCTAAAGTGTGCAATAAATAACGGGTAAATGTGGTTTTCCCTGCACCTAAATCACCAATAAGATAAATCACACCATGCTGAACATGACGTGCTACGGTTTGCGCCAATTGCTGAGTATCTGTTTCGGAATGAAGGTGAATGGTGAGAGAGTTGCTCATAGCGCCAAAAGTTAAAAGAAAATACAATGAATATGATAGCATTGCCCCTATTGAAAACCTACCACCTGTGTTTTTGTTTGTTTATTTTCAAGTAACCCCGATCTTATGCCTGAATCACATCCTCTCATTCCCATGCGCGATGGCGTGACTGCCAGTAAAGTGCATTTACCCAAACAATTAAAAGCAACCTTCATTTATGATTTTTTATGTGAAAAATTCCCACATATTAGCACAACCGAATGGCAACAACGCTTTCAAGATGGATTGATCTTAAATGCTGCGGGTGAAGTTTTATCCATTACACAAAAATATCAAACACAACAGCACATTTATTATTATCGGCATTTAGCCAAAGAAGTGCTTGTACCTTTTGAACATGAAATTTTGTTTGAAAATGATCATTTAATGGTTGTAGATAAACCGCATTTTCTAACTATGTCGCCAACAGGACAATACGTCCAAGAAACATTGTTGGTACGACTCAAACAACAAACCAATAATCCACAGCTCACCCCGATTCACCGTTTAGACCGAGAAACAGCGGGCGTGGTCTTATTTTCAAAACAACCAGAAACACGCAGTGTGTATCAAAATTTATTTGCAGCGCATTTAGTACACAAAAGCTATCATGCCATTGCAGCATTCAACACAACGCTTCAATTTCCTTGTCAGACTGCCTTTAAAATGCAAAAAGGTCAGCCTTTTTATACCATGCAAATTGTTGCAGGCGAGCCGAATAGTGAAACCAAAATTGAGCTCTTAGAACACAATGCACATTGGGGAAAATATTTACTCAAACCCAAAACAGGAAAACAACATCAACTGCGAGTTCATTTAAATGCACTTGGCATTCCAATTTTAAATGATCCGTTTTATCCCATTGTTAAACACAAAGATGAAGACGACTTTAGCCAACCGCTACAATTACTGGCAAAAGAGATTTATTTCGTTGACCCAATCACAAAACAAAAAATGGCGTTTTTTTCAACAAAAAATCTACTATTGCCAATACAATGTAATGACAATGAATTGATAAAAAACAATCAAACCCATTGAAATTACATTTCCTTTCGCTACAATAAAACTTGTGGCTTTATTTTGGTTAATCCGACAATGAGAAAATCTGAAGTTTATCAAATACGATTAGACTCCCAAGAAAAAAAACAAGCATTTGCGGTCTTTAAACAACTGGGGATTACGCCTGCTCAAGCAGTACGTTTATTTTTCAAACAAGTGGTGCTAACGAAATCAATTCCGTTTGCCATTGAAAATCAGAATATCGACATGGAGCAATTGCTCAGACTTCGCAACAAAATTAAGCCTACCCAAAACACATTAAAGTCGAATGATGGGCTGTTGTCTTCCAATGAGTTTGACCGTGAACACGATGACTTATTCGATGAATTAAATGCCTTACTTGGTGAAAGCGATCAGCCTTAAATTTACATTTTTATATACAATTCTTGCATTGTTGGCGTTATTTTTTGCTAGGCTGAAAGACCTACTCAGCACAATAAAAATAGGTCAACATAATGATTGTTCGAAAAGCCACTTTTGAAGACCTGCCACAACTTGCCATATTATTTGATGAATACCGCCAATTCTATGGTGCATCTTCAAATTTAGACTTATCTTTAAGTTTTTTAACTCAGCGCTACGAAAATCAAGAAAGTATCATTTTTATTCATATTAAAGATGATGTTTTTACTGGTTTTATCTTACTGTATCGCGGGTTTTCATCTGTAACCTGTTCAACTTACTTTATTTTAGACGATGTTTATGTCACGCCAATTTTCCGCAGACAAGGTTCGGCGCAGCAACTCATAGACACTGCAATATTGTTTGCAGGCTATGAAAATGCGCTACGAATTAGCTTAGAAACCCAAAAAACCAATCATATTTCGCAGCGCTTATATGAAAAAATGGGCTTTGTTGCCGATGATGAGTTCGAAACTTTTCACTGTTTCTTAAAGTAGATCTTGCGTTTTGGCGAGTTGAATATCTTGTTCGGACAAATAATACCAGTCCGATTCTGCTAAATCGCTTGGCAAGGTCAATTGTCCAATTTGTTGGCGGTGCAATTGCACCACTTTATTGCCAACTGCTGCAATCATGCGTTTGACTTGATGATACAACCCTTGATGAATCGTCATTTCTAACTGATATTCTGCCAATTGTTGAACATTTGTGGCCCGATAAATCCCTTCTTCATTACGCAATTCAACCCCAGATGTAAGCGATTCCAGTTGTGCAGGTGTAATTGGGTCGGCAGTGGTGACTCGATACACTTTGGCCACATGTTTACGCGGATGGGTTAAGGCTTGTAAAAACTGACCATCATCCGTTAAAAGTAATAAACCGGTTGTATCCTGATCTAGCCGACCAACACATTGTAAATTGCGCTGAATCAGCATTTCAGGGAAAAGTGCAAAAACGCTTTGATGATATTGCGGCTGATGTGAACATTCAAAACCTTGTGGTTTATTTAGGGCAATGTATATTTTTTCGCGAAATTGGTAATGCTCGCCAAAGACTTGAAATGCTAAATGCTCAGTCTGAATTTTTTGTTTCGGTTGATCACAAATTGCATCGTTAATGCGTACATGCCCTTCTTTAATCAAACGTTGGCATTCTTTTCTTGAACCAAAACCTTGTGACTGCAACATTTTTTCAAGCAGCATGTGAATCTCACTTTTATCAATATCGGCTAATTTTAACTGAAATTTACACGCCGCGCGAAATCTTGGTAGCAATTGTTTGATGAGTGATGTGCATTACACCATTTCTAGATAAAATCAGCTACAATCGTGCTCCCGAAATATGGTTGATCGCTACCTATGCTTGCCCAGCTTGATGTAAATTTAATCGTTCTTTTGGTTTTACTGGCTTGTGGTATCTTAAGTCAAAATGCCGCAGTGAGTATTGCAGCAGGCATATTAATTGTTTTTAAAATTACACCACTCAATCAATTTTTACCGTATTTACAACAACATGGCTTACAGTTTGGGGTGCTTATTTTAACCATTGGCGTGCTGACACCCATTGCAAGCGGCAGCTTAAGTGGCGACAGTATTTTAAAATCTTTTGTTAGTTTTAAGTCGATTGTTGCTATCGCGATTGGGCTTACAGTGGCATGGTTGGGTGGTCGTGGTGTCAAGCTGATGAGTAATCAACCCGATGTGGTTGCAGGCTTGCTGATTGGCACTGTGGCCGGCGTGGCTTTTTTGCGCGGTGTTCCTGTTGGGCCGCTAATTGCGGCAGGAATTTTATCCATCTTTATTGGAACATCTTAAACTGCATAAATAAAAAGGCTGCATGAGTTAGGCAGCCTTTTAAGTTGTTAGGAATAATATACCGTCCGTTGTTTGGAAAATCTTTCCAATTGCTTTAAAAATCCCTCAAAATAATTTTTTTCTTTATCTTCTGTTCTAAAGCCTGCATACAAGGTTCGGCGCAACCCGTTTGACCCAGCACAGTCCAAACGGCGACTGGTCACCCAGCCTTTTTGTTCATATTCGTTCACCACCCAATCGGGTAATGCGGCAATTCCCCGTCCACTGGCCACCAATTGAATCAACATTTGGGTTAAATCGGTGGTTCGGATCGATTTTGGCAGAATATTAGCCGGAATAAACACGTGCGCCATAATATCTAAGCGGTGTTTATCTACAGGATAGGTAATGAGCGTTTCTTCAGCCAATTCTTGAACGCTAATTTGACTGGCACGCACCAAATGATGCGTATTGGATAAAACTAACCGTGATTCATATTCAAAAATGGGAAAATATTCTATCCCTTTTAAGGCAATTGGGTCGGCAGTAATCAATAAATCGAATTCGTTATTTTGCAATAATTCATGTGGATTGGCTTCAAAAGCCGCAGCAAAGTCTAAATCGACATCGGGATATTGCTGACGATATTGGTTTAATAATGGCATCAACCAATCAAAGCAACTATGACATTCAGATGAAAAAATAATCCGCCCTGTTTGCCCATGAATAATACGGGTGATGTCACTTTGAGCGATTTGAATTTGTGGCAAAATATCATCGGCAAGCTTTAATAAGCGCTGCCCAACATTGGAAAATTGCAAAGGTCGCGTTCTGCGATTCACTACTTCAACACCAAACCAAGAATCTAACTCTTTTAATTGATGTGAGATTGCTGAAGGCGTTAAACACAAATCTTGTGCAGCAGCAACGAGTGAGCCGTGTTCACGCAGCGCAATCATGGTTTTAAGATGGCGAATTTCCAGCATTTGCCTAAACTCAAATTGAATTTAATTAATTTTAACACAATCTTGTTTATATTTTCTCAGCTATTATTTTTGAATCATTAAGATTTTATCTGTCACTGATGATTAGAAACCCAATCTTTATTGGTTAGCATTGCATCTAGCAAAAAAAAATGAGGAGCCCAAGCTCCTCATTTCTTAACATCTAAATCACTTATTTTTTCTGTTCAGGCAATGCCCATACCACAATCTTGTCGCCAAGTTTAGTACCCATTGCACCATTACCACCGACATAGGCTGCAATATACTGTCTACCATCAATTTCATAGCTGATCGGCATTGCGCCTGCGCCTGCGTCTAGACGTTGTTCCCACACCATCTTACCGGTCTTCACATCAAAGGCGCGCATAAAGTTATCCATTGCCGCACCAATAAAGGTTAAACCGCCAGCAGTGGTCATTGAACCACTGTCACTTGGTGTACCCATATCAAGTTTCACACGAGATGGAATACCCATTGGACCTTGGTCATAACCTGTACCAAGTGGACGTTTCCACAACACTTCTTTGGTGCGCATATCTACAGCAGCCAAGTAACCCCATGGTGGAGCAATACATGGCATGTTTAATGGCGACATCCACGGTTGTTTCTTCGCACCATATGGCAAGCCAATTTGCGGCATCACACTCGCTTTATGACCTGGGTTTTGGTACACCGACTTCTCATTTTTAATTTCATCACGGTTGATGAGATAAATCTGATACGGCAGACGTTCCGTGTTAATCACCATAATACCAAGCGCAGGGTTGATCGACATCCCACCCCAGTTCATACCACCGTGGTTACCCGGATAACCAATTGAACCTAAATGGTCTTTGGTTTTCAGTGTAGGCGGTGTATATAAACCATCGTAACGCATTTTATGGAACTGAATACGACACATCGCTTGGTCAAATGGAGAAATCCCCCATGTTGATGCTTCAGTCAATTTTTCATAATCTTTACCCGGAGCGCCAACGGTGTTCGGCATACCCGCAGAGATTGGTTGTGTAGGAGAAAGTTTTTCTTTCTTATCTACTGCATCAGTTGGTACTGGAATTTCTTTGATCGGCATTAACGCCTTGCCTGTTTCACGATCGAGTACAAAAATCTCACCCGATTTAGTCGCTTGAATCAATGCAGGACGGTTGCCTTTGTCGGTTTTCCAGTCAGTTAAGGTCGGTTGTGGACCAATATCGAAGTCCCAAACATCGTGATGTACGGTTTGGAATTTCCATTTTTGCGCACCTGTGCGTGAATCAACCGCAACAACCGAGGTATTGTACATACCATCTTCTTTGGTACGTTGTGCACCGTAGAAGTCACCTGACGCATTACCTGTACCTAAGTACACCATGTGTAAATCATCATCTGCAGAGATAATGGTCCAAACGTTTGGTGTCGCTTGACGGTAGTTTTGCGCACCAGTTAATGGCTTGCTGTTTAATGGACGAGCTGGATCCCAAACCCATTTCACTTGACCAGTTACAGCATCAAATGCACGAACCAAGCCAGATGGCGCACGGTAGTCTTCACCATCGGTAATTTTGTGACCAATCACCGCCACACCGTCAATAATTGCAGGTGGAGAAGTGACTGCAACAAAACCTGTAATGGTTTTACCAATGTTTTCATTCAGGTTCACCGTACCATTATGACCAAAGTCACGGCACGCTTCACCCGTTTGCGCATCGACTGCCAATAAGCGACTGTCCATCGTACCCCAAAGAATACGTGTTTGACATTGCTGTAATTTTTGTGGCGCTTTATAAATGGATACACCACGACAAATGGTTGAACCATTATTTACAAATGCTTCTTTATTGGTCTTCGGATCGACACGCCATTTTTCTTGACCAGTTTTCGCATCTAATGCAAACACTTGCCCCATTGGGTTACAAGAATACATGGTGCCATCAACCACAAGCGGTGCAGCTTCAGCCGACCATTTTGACTTAATGCCCTTCATCTGAGCCAAGCCTTTGGTGTCGTAACTCCACACTTGTTGTAATTGCGCGACATTATCCGGCGTAATTTGCTTGGCAGGAGAGAATTTTTGTGCAAGGTTCGAACCGCCATACGCTGTCCAACTACTTGCATTATTACTTCCTGCTAAATTGCCTGAAATATTGCTAATGCTTTCACGTCCGTAATTTTCATTGGCATGTGCCAATGCACCCTCAGCCGCTAAATCGGTATGAGGATTGTTAAATAACGGAATTAAAATGGTCACCAACATGATTAAAGAGATTCCTCCCGTTAATCCTGTATAGATGATCGGCATAATATTTTGCGATTTTTTTGCAAAGGCTTTGCGTAATGGCGATTGTAATGCCCACAAGAAAAAGCCTAAAACAATAATCCAGTTATAACGTGGCAGAAGTGCCCAACCATCCCAACCTGCTTCTGACAATCCCCAGAAGAAGGTTGCAACTGCAAACGCTGCAAATAACCAAATGGCGGCTACATGACGTTTTGCGACAAAAAAACTTAACAATGCGGTGACAACACCAGCAATTAGGTAATACCAAGAACCACCTACCATCACCAATTGCACACCTAAATAAAGCAATGCAATGGCAACCACAGCGGTGATTAATGAATAAATAAATAGAAAAATATTCGATTTTTTACCTAGATTTGATTCTGAGTCCATAAAACCTCCTTTTTCAAATCAGAAAACCGCTTTTAGACGATGCAAAACAGTATCGCATCAAGAATAAAAGGCTAAAAAAATAGCAATTTTAAGACTGAAGTCCGCTTAAAATGCCAGCCAGATAAAAGACGACAAATTTTATACTACTAAAGAATGAATGCAACTCTTATGTTTAAGCCGCAAGATAAAATATTTGAACCAAAATGGCGCACCTAAATACAAATTTGAAGCTAAAAATATTTACTTTTTGAAGGGTAAGAATAAACCAATATATCTATATTATTGATTATAAAAGTAAGAATTTCTAATTTACATTATTTAAAAGAATAAATTAAAAATTTTTAGACTAAAATTTGACGCGATGATGTGGGTAATCATCAATGATAAACAGAAAACTTTTTTGTAAAGCATCAACGAAAATAATTTTTTTCTGTGTGTAATGTTATAAAAAAGACCTAGGCACAGCCTGTGTACCTAGGTCCCAATCATTCAATAACGATTTATGCAGTCAATTCTTTAACCGCAGCAACAACCGCTTCAGTGGTAATACCAAAATGTTGGAACAAGTCTTTTGCAGGTGCAGATTCACCATAAGTGGTCATACCGATCACTTTGCCATCTAAACCAACAAACTTCCACCAGTAATCCACATGCGCAGCTTCTACTGCGACACGTGCACGAATATGTGCAGGTAATACCGCTTCACGATACGCAGCATCTTGCTTCATGAACTCTTCAGCACATGGCATAGAGACCACACGCACACCTTCAAGCTGTACATATGCGTCCATAGCCAATGCAACTTCTGAACCGGTTGCAATAATAATCGCTTTTAATTCACCTTTTTCAGCCGCAAGCACATAACCACCTTTCGCAGCGTCTTGAATTTGTGCTTCAGTACGTGCTTGGAATGCTAAGTTCTGACGAGAAAGGATTAATGCGGTTGGACCATCTTTACGCGCTAAACCAGATTTCCACGCAATCGCTGTTTCAACAGTATCCGCAGGACGCCAAGTATTTAAGTTTGGTGTACCACGAAGTGAAGCAATTTGTTCAATCGGTTGATGCGTTGGACCATCTTCACCCAAACCGATTGAGTCATGGGTATAGACATGAATCACACGTTGTTTCATTAACGCAGACATGCGCACGGCATTACGTGCATATTCCATAAACATCAAGAATGTTGCAACGTAAGGAATAAAGCCACCATGTAAAGCCACACCGTTAGCAATAGCGGTCATACCGAATTCACGCACGCCGTAGTACACGTAGTTGCCTGCGGGATTGTCTTGTACGCCTTGGCAACCTTTCCAAAGGGTTAAGTTAGAACCCGCTAAGTCGGCAGAACCCCCTAAGAATTCAGGCAGTAATGGACCAAACGCTTGTAAGGTATTTTGGCTCGCTTTACGTGTAGCAATGGTTTCTGCTTTTTCATTGGTTGCCGCAATAAAAGCATCCGCTTGCGCTAAGAAGTCAGCCGGTAAATCACCATTTAAACGGCGTGCTAATTCAGCAGCTTCTGTTGGATATTTCGCTTGATATTGTGCAAAGATATCATTCCACGCTGCTTCAGAGCTTTGACCTTTTTCTTTTGCATCCCAAGCCGTGTAAATATCCGCAGGGATTTCAAAAGCAGTTTCAGACGTCCAACCCAATGCTTGACGCGTTAATGTAATTTCGTCTTTACCAAGTGGCGCACCGTGGCAATCTTCTTTACCTTGTTTATTTGGAGAACCTAAACCAATAATCGTTTTACAAATAATTAAGGTTGGTTTGTTGCTTTCCGCTTTTGCTTCAATAGTCGCTTGACGAAGTGCAGCAGCATCGTGACCATCAACACGAAGAACTTGCCAGCCATAGGCTTTGAAACGTTGTTCTGTGTCGTCAGAGAACCAGCCTTCAACTTCACCATCAATTGAAATGCCGTTGTCATCATAGTAAGCAATCAGTTTGCCTAAACCTAAAGTTCCCGCTAATGAACAGACTTCGTGCGAAATCCCTTCCATTAAACAACCATCACCTAAGAAACAGTAAGTGAAGTGATCAACAACTTGAAGATCGTCTTTGTTGAATTGCGCTGCTAAAGTCTTTTCAGCAAGTGCAAAACCAACCGCATTGGCAATACCTTGACCTAATGGACCTGTTGTGGTTTCAATACCCGGTGCATAGCCCAATTCTGGGTGACCCGGTGTTTTAGAATGCAATTGACGGAATTGTTTTAAATCGTCAAGTGAAAGATCGTACCCTGTTAAATGCAGCAGTGCATAGTGCAACATTGAACCATGACCATTTGATAAAACAAAGCGGTCGCGGTTTGCCCATTGTGGGTTGGTTGGATTATGGTTTAAAAATTCACGCCAAACCACATCGGCAATATCTGCCATCCCCATTGGCGCGCCTGGATGGCCTGAATTAGCTTGCTGTACAGCATCCATAGCGAGTACACGAATTGCGTTTGCAACACGACGTTCGTTTAAAGGAGTCGTCATAGGTCAGGATCCAATTTCTAAAGTGAACAAATAAAAAACTCAAACGCGTATATTGTCTTAAAAAAATGCGAATGGGTAAAGCTTATTTGTACTTAGATTTACATAATTTCATGATCAACGAGAGCTAAAGCCAACATTTAGGTACAGATAATTAAGACGGTGCAACTTTTTTATTATTTCGACGCTGTAAATACTCTTCTTTTGTATACTCGAGATTCAATACACAGGTTCGACTCAGCATTATCTGTCTAACCTTAGATGGTACATGTCAAAATAGTAATAAAATACCCCCAACTTAAAAAGTCGGGGGTAGATGAATTAAAACTTAATGCTTTCGTTATCTTTACTTACCTTCGACAACTTTAATGCCAGTAATTTCCAAATTAACTCGGCGGTCAGGTTGTAAGCAAGCTTTTAACGCTTCTTTACTTAGAGTATCTAAACAATCTTTGGTTATAGGATCTGATTTTCCTTGGCTAGAAACATTATAATCAGTTTCTATACCATGGCGTACCAAATAATTACGTATTGTTTCAGCACGCGCCATACCTAACTTATTGTTATATTGCTCAGAACCTAAGCGATCGGTATGTCCAACAATATTTATTTGTTTTACCGCAACATAACCTTTTTTCAGCTTATCTACTAAGACATCAAGCTCAAGCTTACCTTTAGGAAGGATATCATTAACACCAGACTTATCGAACTTAAACAATGCATCTGCTGAGAGTTGAATAGCTTCCTTTTCATACACAACTGGAGCAGGTTCTTGTACAGTTGCGACTGGTGGACACCAACGATGACTAACATTACCTGCACACGCAGTTAAAAATAATGGGGCCAAGACAAGTACAATATATTCTTTTTTCATTTTATCACCTTGTATATCATTCACTTGAAATATAAATGTAAGACAAATCACAAGTTACTTATTATTTCCAAGTAAACTTAAGACCTACTGTACCCTTATAAGCTTCACGCTTTTCAGATGAGAAAGAATGCTCATAACGTCCATCAGCGTAAATATAACCATGTTGACTTACAGGCAGTTGTACACCGACACCCACAGAACCCCACGTATCATTATACTGTTCCTTAATTTGATCAGGACCAATATCAATATTTCTTTGATTTAAGAAATCATGTAATACATTCGCAGTTAAATAGAAAGTATTGGTTCTTAATCCCTTCGCTTCGCTATTGTGAGCCAAACGGAATCCTAAGCGACCACGCAACCCATGTTGGTCATTTTGATCAACTGTGCGAATACCATCATTAAATGAATCTAAGTTTAGGTATTGATAACTAAGTTGTGCTTGTGGTTCAAACATCCAACCAGATTCGCTATCTTTATGCTTATTTATAGCGTATGGGCGCCCTACTTCTGCAGAAACTATAGCGCCGAAACCATTTTGTTTAACTTGATCTAAATCATAAGAATTATAAGTATTTCTTAAATGAGAAAATTGACCGACTAAATCTATATAAGAGCCATTTTTGTCATAATAAGTATTATATAAACCCAAACTGAAGGCATCAGTTTTTCCATTCCCAGTATATTTATTTGCGACAACTTCACCATCAACAGCTCTATAGCGATCTTCAAAATCCATATCACTACGGCTATATGAAAGATATGCACCTGTGTGGTTGCGTGATTGCTTTTCTACATTTTCATGAATAATAAAATCATGACCTAGTTGTATAAGATATTGTTCACCATTTACATTAAAGCGATTTTTTCCCTCTAAATCTAAATGACTACCAACAATACGCCCCCAACTTTGTCCTTTATTATCTTTTACACATGTTCCACATTCGTCCCAAGCCAAAGTTTGATTCTCGCCACGACGTTCGTGCAGCGTAGCTAGTGAGGTGTAACCTAATTCCATGTTGGCAATAGGCATTTGAACGTAACCTGAAACCTCAGGATTATAAATATCTATTACTGGGTTTACTGGATCTACTTCTGGGTTTTCTGGATTTACCGGATCAACTTCTGGGTCTACTGGATCTACTGTTTTTGCTGTTGCAGTCCAATAATATTCATCGGTATTTGTTGTGGGATTATTTCTCATTGCAAGTTGAACTTGAGATACCCCTGTAGTTCTTGCACTTCCTTGGAATGCACGTTCCCCTGCTGTTTCTACATAAACAACTGGTATTGTATTAATAACATTTTGGGTTTGAGCTACATTACCATCTATAATATTTTCTGTACCGTTCACTCCCACAGGAATAACTGTTGTCATGCCTGTTGCAGTGCCTGTTATGGTTAAAACATCAGAGGATGAGTTTGTTCCGACTTCATCACCTGGCGAATTCCATAAAGTATTCATTTTAACAATTGCATTGCCACTGGCCGTATAATTTCCTTCAATTTTTAGCTTATCCCCAACATTGCTATTATCTAGATTAATTACACCATTATTTGAGGTAATTTGATCGCCCTTAAGCGTAAAGTCTGAACTTCCCCAATTAACACTATCAGCATCAAAGCCATTTAAAGTAGAGTTATTTAGCTCCAATGTAGAAAATGTAGACGTGGTTTCGGTGTCTTTTTTTGCAAGTTGCCATATAGTATTATTATTCAATGTCAAATCAATTGATGATGATGTTCCCATTTCTGTAAGACCTTGAATTTTACCACCGCTTACAGACATATCAATATTTGATGCGTCACCAACTTGTAATAGAGCACCCGATTTAGCTGCTATTAGCTGGGTATTATCCCCTGTAAAATTAAATTTAACATCTCCTTGATTTTCTGCGAGACTAAGTAATGAGGCATTTGAGGTATCATCTGAAATTGCAAAATCAGCATTATTAATATTTGCTGAAATTTCTTTTGTAGAATCTTGTGTCCACGAAGTTAGGAAATCATCACCTACACGAATTGCAGAATCTTTAGAACGAACTTTAAATTCTTTTGTTTTACTTGCTTCTAACTTAGAACCATTATAAGTTAAAACAATTGCTTCGCCTTTGGCATCAGACTGATCAATATTTACACTTGAACCTTCACCAAAAATAATTTGGCCTGCACCCCACCCATCCCTATTATAATAATTGAATAGGGGAAATGATCTATCTTTTTTACCAATATGTAATGCATTACCACCACCATGCAAGGTAATTACGGTATCGCCCAACAACTCTACTGTTGGCATAGCTCTAGAGTCGGAGTCTTTCCCTGAAACATAAACACCATTACCGTACGCTGCGGTAATATCAGCCTTATAGTCACCCTTAATAACAACATGCGCTGTAGGTCCAATGCCTGTTTTAGTAACAGTTCGTGTATTAGTACCATCATTATTTTGAATAGCTCGAATCCCTGTTACAGGGTTTGTATTGTTATTATTCGTTTTTGTCGCTTTAAATGTATAGTCATTAATTTCAATATAATTTGTTCTACTATTCCCTGAATCTTTACCCAAGTCAGCATATGCTTGACCTGCCATTATACCGTTAATATCGCCATTATTTGCATTTTTAAATTCCAAATTGACGTTTTTAAAATAAACACTACCACCAAAAGCAGCACCCAAACCAGTAATAGAGTTATCTCCAGCATTTGCACCATCTGCAACAATTTTTAAATTATTACCCGTTAATGTGTTATATCGAATTTGCGAACTATCAAACCCTCGAGTTGCCAATAAAACTCCAGCATAACCATAATTCAAATTAGTAAAAACAATATCTTCGTTTTCTAAAACAAAATTTTTACCATACCCATCAACTGTTGGTGTGTAATAAACTTGTTTTATATTTGATGATGCATAATCTCCATTAGGAGTCTTATCTGCAGAAATAATCTTACACTCAAAGTTGTTCTCAGGAACATTATAATTACCACAAGTTGCACTAAATCCAAGCACTGGTGTTAACATCAATCCAACACCTAATAATACAGATGACTTACTCGAAGATTTTGTTTTTTTCCCAAGCTCAGAGCAAACAACCCATAAATTTAGTGATGCAGACCAAACCAACTTATATATTTTATTCATAAAAACACCATTTTTTTAATTTATTTGCAAACTATATCACATAAATATAGATTATATATTAATCAAAAACAACAAAAAGATAATTTTATTCAGCAAAAAAAACAAAAAAGACCAGATCTTGGTCTTCTTCAAAAAATTCAAATATTGGGTGGTGCTTCAAAAAGTATGCTGAAATAAAAACAGGTAAGAATTTGATACTATAGAGAAATGCTAATCACTCTACACATCAAATGTCCTACCTGCCTGAGCGACAGTATAAAGAAAAATGGTACAAAAGTAGATGGTAAACAAAATTACCAATGCAAAATATGTAAACGTCAATTTATCGGTGATCATGCGCTCAGCTATCAAGGTTGCCATTCAGGCATAAAAACCAAAATATTACACCTGATGGCGCGAGGCAGTGGTGTTAGAGATATTGCAGAAGTTGAAAGAGTCAGCATCGGCAAAGTTTTACGTACACTCAGTCAATCAAACTATCAGCTCCAAGCACAGCAAAGTCATTATGAAACCCTTGAAGTAGATGAGTTCTGGACTTTTGTAGGCAATAAGCAAAATAAACAATGGTTGATCTATGCCTATCATCGAGAAACAGGTAAAATCGTTGCTTATGTTTGGGGTAAGCGAGATTTAGCGACTGCAAAACGGCTTAAGGCAAGATTAAAGCAGCTAGGAATTATCGAGTGATTGCTGGGATAGTTTTGTTACGACTTTTAAAAAGTGCAAACAATTGATTGGTAAGTTTTTCACTGTGGGTATTGAAGGCAATAATTGTCGATTGCGGCATCGAATCAGGCAAGGCTTTAGGAGAAGCTGCAACTTCTCTAAAAAGCTTGAGAATCATTTCAAAGCTTTTGATTTAGTATTCTTTTATATCAACAATGGATTCGTCTAATGCCAGCATACTTTTTGAAACACTACCTAATTATTTAGCAGTCAAATTGTTAAAAATATGCAACCTCTATTAACCATAAAACACCAAACCTAGTTAAACATTATAAAAAGTACAAAGCACAAATATGTCTACTTATTCTGGTAATAAAGTGGTAT
Source organism: Acinetobacter sp. MD2(2019) (assembly GCF_035615615.1). Classification (NCBI taxonomy): domain Bacteria; kingdom Pseudomonadati; phylum Pseudomonadota; class Gammaproteobacteria; order Moraxellales; family Moraxellaceae; genus Acinetobacter; species Acinetobacter sp. MD2(2019). The sequence goes on from NZ_VTDU01000001.1 coordinate 135,193, forward strand.
CCCAACCACCACCTAAAGCATTAACCAACGCTACACTGTTTTGCAATTGTGCCGACTGTAGCTGCAATAAATTTTGCTCATTCGATAATCGGGTCGCTTCGCTACTGGCAACATAGGTGTAATCAATCATGCCTTCATTGTATTGATTACGCTTAATTCGCGCGGTTTCAGATGCAGCAGCCAAAGCATGTTGAGTGTGCACAAGTTCTTTGGCTAAACTGTTGGCCTTTGCCAAGTCATCTTCAATGCCTTGCATGGCTTCTAAAATAGTTTGTTTATAGCGCGCAACCGCAGCATTGTAAGCCGCTTGCGATTGTTTCACTTTGGCTTTATTGGCGCCAAAATCGAAAATACTTTGCGTTGCCGATGCACCTAACGACCACACTAAATTTTGTGCACTAATTAAATTGGCAAAACGATTACCTGAATATCCACCCGCCGAAGACAAGCTGATATCGGGGAAATAACCCGCAACCGCAATGCCAATCGCTTCATTGGCTGCAGCCAAATTACGTTCGGCAGATGCAATATCAGCACGGCGCTCTAATAAGCGACTTGGCAAAGTTAAAGGAATATTAGGAATGCTTGCTAAAGTGCCTTGATGGATTGGCAGATTAAATTCTGCAGGCATTTTCCCAATTAACATGGCAATCGCGTGTTCATATTGTGCGCGTTGCCAAACTAAATCTTCACGCGAAGCTTGTGCGCTATATAAAGATTGTTCAGCTTGGGTTAAGTCAGACTTTGCAATGATGCCTTCTTTATATTTGGCAGATAATACTTTGTGATAACGCTGATAAGTTGCAATAGTTTGATCGTACAGTGCAATCCGTTTATCTAGCACCCGCAAGGCAAAGTAGTTTTGCACCAAGGTGGTTTGCGCGCTTAAAGTTGCATTGGCTAAATCGGCAGCACTGGCTTGTGCCGAAGCTTTATTTTCTGCAGTGCTGCGTTTGAGCTTGCCCCACAAATCCAGTTCCCAACTTAAATTCGCTTTGGCGCTAAAATCATTATTTGGACTTGAATTACCCGATTGAGCACGACTTGCATTTGTACTTACTGAAACAGAGGGCATTTGCCCTGATTTGGCTTGATTCACCAAAGCCGCCGCTTGTTCATATTTAGCCGTATACTGCGCTACATTTTGATTCGACAGCACCACTTGCTCAACCAACGCATTTAATGTGTTGTCTTGATACATCTGCCACCATTCACCACGTAGATTTTGATCTTGCGGATTCGCAAGCTTCCAGCCTTGAGCTTCTTTATATTGCACAGGTGTAGAAATTTGTGGTGGTTGATAGTTTGGCCCCACTGTGCATCCTGAAAATAACGGCAATAAACCACATAAAGCCAGTGATAATTTATTTTTTAACATAATCTTGCTCATCATTCACAGATTTAAGTAGATGTGGTTTTTTCCAAAACGATTTTACCCAACTGCCAAACCGATCTAAATATACATACACCACAGGCGTGGTATATAAAGTGAGTAATTGGCTAAAAACCAATCCACCACAAATTGCAATACCAAGTGGACGATGCAATGCCGCACTAGCCCCTGTTTGTAAAATTAAAGGCAATGCACCAAAAAATGCCGCCAATGTCGTCATTAAAATTGGTCGAAAACGTTGATCACAGGCCTGAACAATGGCTTGTTCGGGGTCAATACGCTGCTGTTTCTCTGCACTTAAGGCAAAATCAATCATTAAAATGGCATTCTTTTTAACAATGCCAATCAGCAATAAAATACCAATTAAAGCAATAATGGTCAGCTGAGTATTGGTCATCATCATTAAAACCAATGCCCCAACCCCTGCCGAGGGCAAGGTCGATAAAATGGTGATTGGATGAATCCAACTTTCGTACAATATTCCAAGTAAAATGTAGATTGTTGCAAGGGCTGAAAAAATCAGCCATGGCATCTGCTTCACCAAACTTTGAAACACCTGCGCTGTACCTTGCAAACTACCATGAATACTGTCGGGTACACCAATACTTACCATTGCTTTATCAATTGCCAATTGCGCTTGTTGCAAAGACACACCATCGGCTAAGTTAAAGGCAATGGTGGTTGTTGCCATTTGCCCCTGATGTGCAACCGACAACGGCGTAGTGGTCGACTCTAAATGCGTAAAGTCTGAAATCGCAATTTTTTGATTACTACTGGTGAGTACATAAAGCTGATTCAATACCGCAGGGTCTTGCGTGTACCGACTGTCTAAACCTAAAATGGCATAGTACTGATTAAGCATTTGGTATTGCGTGGCAATTTGCCGTTGGCTAAAGGCATTATTCAAAAACGTATCAATTTCTTTTACATTCAACCCATAACGCTTGGCAGCATCGCGATCAATCACCACTTTAACATTCAACCCACCCGACTCTGCATCACTATCTACACTGGTTAATTCTGGCAGTTTTTTTAAAGTGGCATATACTTTCGGACTCCACTCTCGCAAGCTTTGTAAGCTATCCGACTGTACACTGTATTGATACGTGGCATTGGCACTGCGACCACCTACACGCAAATCTTGTGCAGGCATTAAAAATAAAGACGCACCTGCCATATCTTTGGTTTTTTGGGTCAGGCGATTAGCAATTTGCATTGCACTTTCACTGCGTTGATTTTGGTCTTTTAAACGCACAAAAAATTGACCCGAATTGCGCGAACCAAAACCGCCCCCACCTGTCGATGCCAACACATATTCAATGTCTTTGTCTTTTTGCAACATTTGACTAATCGACTTTAAACGAGGCTCGAGCGCCTGAAAACTGGTGGTTTGATCTGTACGTAGCATACCGAATAACATGCCGTTATCTTGTTCGGGAAATAAACCTTTTTGCACCACATTGTATAAAAAAACATTGGCAATAACAGTGATGAGCAACACCAACATGGTCATGCGTTTATGCTGCATAACGCGGTTTAAACTGCTGACATAAATCCGTTGTAATGTATTTAAGCCACGAGAGATGGCCGCCATGACCTTGTTTTCTTGCTGCTTTGGCGCATGTTTTAATAAATGCGCGCATAGCATGGGTGTTAAGGTCAATGAAATAAATAAGGAAATAATTAATGCAACCGACAACGTGACTGCAAATTCTCGAAACAAACGCCCAAGTACACCATCCATAAGCAAAAGTGGAATAAACACCGCAATCAGCGAAGCTGTCATAGAAAGCACAGTAAAACCGACTTCACGACTGCCCTTTATCGCCGCTTGCATCGGGGATAACCCTGCTTCGATATGCCGAGTGATATTCTCTAACACCACAATCGCATCATCCACCACAAAGCCTGTGGCAATAATTAATGCCATCATCGAAAGTGCGTCTAAGGTATAACCCAGCACATACATGGCAGCAAAGGTACTTACAATGGAAATGGGCAATGCAATAGCAGGAATCAATACTGCTCGACCTTTACCTAAAAAGATAAACACCACCGAAATCACCAATAAAATGGCAATCATTAAGGTGCGTTCAGTTTCATGTAAGGCACTGCGAATCGTTAAAGATCGGTCAATTGCCGTGGTAATTTTGGTGCCGTTGGGCAACATTTGGTTCAGAACGGGCAATAAAGCTTTAATTGAATCAATGGTTTCAAGCATGTTCGCGCCCGCTTGGCGGGTTACGGCAATTGAAACCGAAGGCTGATTATTAAAATAGCCTGCCGAGTAGGCATCTTGAACTGAGTCAGTGACCGTTGCAACATCGTGTAGACGCACCGCTGCACCGTTCCGATAAGCAATGACTAAGTTTTCGTAGTCTTTGGCTTTACTCAGTTGTCCATTGGCATTAATCCACCACGTATGTTTTTCACCGCTTAATAATCCACGTGGCGCATTGCTAGTGGCATTATTAACGGCTTGACGTACGGTGTCTAAAGCAATGCCATAGCTATTCAGCTGTTGAGGTTCAAGATTAATTCGCACCGCAGGCAAGGCTCCGCCACGAATTGAAACTTGCCCCACGCCTTTTACCTGTGCAATTTCTTGCTGCAATTTACTCGAAGCTAAATCGTATAGTTGTCCTCGATTTAAGCTGTTAGAGGTCAATGCCAACATTAAAATGGGGGCATCCGATGGATTGGCTTTACGGTAGTTCGGCAATTGCTTCATACTGCTCGGCAATAAGCTTCTTGCGGCATTAATGGCGGCTTGTACGTCACGCACAGCGCCATCAATATCTCGATTTAAATCGAATTGCACCACCACACGGGTTGACCCTTGCCCACTGGTCGACGTCAACTCGGTGATACCACCAATTTGCCCCATCGCACGTTCAAGTGGCGTTGCTACCGTTGCCGCCATAGTTTCAGGGCTTGCACCTGCCAAACTTGCCGAAACCACAATGGTTGGTGTGTCAATTTTCGGTAAGGGTGCAACCGCTAAAAATCGAAATGCCAAAGCCCCCAATAAAGTGAGAGCCAAACTCACCAAAAGTGTGCCGATGGGACGGGTAATGAAAATCTTAGAGAAATTCATACCGCATCCTTTTTCTTAGCTTGCGTTAAGCGCTCAAAAGCCAGATAAATAACGGGTGTAGTAAATAAAGTTAAAAGTTGGCTACAGATTAAGCCACCAACAATCACTAAACCTAAAGGCTGACGTAATTCTGCCCCTGAACCCGAAGCGAACATGAGTGGCACAGCACCCAGTAATGCTGCACAGGTGGTCATGAGAATGGGTCTAAAACGCAACATACAGGCTTGATAAATCGCATCAAGCGGTGTTTTGCCCTGCTTTTTTTCCTCTAGAGCAAAGTCAATCAGCATAATGGCATTTTTTTTCACAATCCCGATTAAAAGAATGACTCCAATTAAGGCAATTAAACTAAACTCTGTACCTGTTAATTTTAACGCCAATAGCGCGCCAATCGCCGCAGAGGGCAAAGTTGAAAGTACCGTAATCGGATGAATCCAACTTTCATATAAAATCCCAAGCACAATATACATGCTGATCACCGCCGCCAAAATCAGCCACAATGTATTGCTACTGGCAGCACTAAAGGCTTCAAGTGCACCTTGATATTGTAAATTCACCGTATCCGGCAAATGTATGCTTTGCTTGACCTCAGTGATGGCTTGACGCGCTTGCTCAACCGAATAACCATCGGCCAAGTTAAACGATACCGTTGCCGCAGGGGTTTGATCACGGCGTGCATAGGTCGTAAAACCATTTCTTTCTGACACCGTAATTAAGTTGCTTAAAGGCACCATCGTTGAAGCAGTTGAATTATTGGTCGATGTGCTTGAACTCGTTGCGCTTGTGGTGGCGGCCTTTAAGTAGATATTTGAAAAAGCCGATAAATCTTGCTTATACTGCGGTGCAACTTCAAGCACCACACGGTACTGGTTGGCTTGAGTATAAATGGTCGAAATTAAATGTTGCCCAAAAGCATTATACAAAGCAGCATCTATATCATTGGCAGTTAATCCATAACGACTTGCGGCGTCACGATTAATTTCCACATACGCAACTTTAGCCTGATCTTGTAAATTAGTGTTCACAGCTTTGAATTCAGGACGTTGTTTTAACGCATCGACAAAGTTTGGAACCCATTGCTGTAAATCTGCCTGTGTCGATGTATCTAAAGTCAATTGATACTGACTTGGCGTGACCTGATCATCCACATTTAAGTCTTGGCTTTTAATGGCATACAGCTGAATACCTGCAATATTTGCAGCACGTTGTTTGAGTCGTGCAATCACATCATCGGCTTTATCTCGCTCGGAAAAATCTTTTAAACTAATTTGCAAACGCCCCGTGTTTAAGGCGCTGTTATTGGTCGCATCTCCCCCAACAATCGAGGCAATCGAATCCACCGCAGGGTCTTGTTGTAATGCTGCGGCTAAGGCCTGTTGGCGTTTTGCCATTTCGTTAAACGATACATCTTGCGAGGCAATGGTAATGCCTTGAATTTTACCTGTGTCTTGCGCAGGGAAAAATCCTTTTGGAATCCAAACATATAACGCGGCTGTTACCACCAGTGATAATACGGCAACAATTAAGGTAAAGCCTTGGTGTGCCAATACCCATTGCAAACATTTTTCGTAAAACTTCAGTAGTTGATCAAAACCTTTTCCAAAACCGCGCACCACAGGATTATGTTGTTCTTCGGGAATATGTTTGAGTAAATAGGCACTTAACATGGGTGTTAGAGTTAAAGATACAAACATCGACACCAAAATAGACACTGCAAGCGTAATGGAAAATTCACGGAATAAGCGCCCAATCACATCTCCCATAAACAACAGTGGAATCAGCACCGCAATTAAAGATACAGTTAAAGAAATAATGGTAAAACCAATTTCTCGCGAACCTTTGAGTGCAGCTTGCAGCGGTTCTTCACCATTTTCAATATGCCGTTGAATGTTCTCAACCACCACAATCGCATCATCAATCACAAAACCTGTAGCAATGGTGAGCGCCATTAAGGTTAAGTTATTCATTGAAAACCCTGATAAATACATCACCCCAAACGTACCAATAATCGATAACGGCACGGCCAAACTTGGAATGAGCGTGGTGGCAAAGGTGCGTAAAAATAAGAACGACACCATTACCACCAAGGCAATGGCGAGCATTAACTCAAACTGCACATCTGAAATAGACGCACGAATGGTATCGGTACGGTCGGACAGCGTTGAAATTTTAACTGATGCAGGCAGGCTCGCTTGAAGCTCAGGCAATTTTTCCCGAATGGTGTCAACAATAGATACCACATTGGTGCCGGGTTGGCGCTGAATATTGACAATAATGGCCGGTTTACCATTTGCCCACGCTTCTTGATATTGGTCTTGCGCGGCTTGTTCAACCGTTGCGACATCTCGTAAATACAGCGCTTGCCCATTTTCATATTTTAAAATCAGATTTTTATATTCTTCAGGGGTTTGCAGTTGATCATTGGCATCAATCGTAACTGAACGCGCGACACCATCAAATCCACCTTTAGAGCCATTCACATTGGCGTTATTAATGATGGTATTGACATCACTGAGCGTTAAACCATAGTTTGCAAGCAAGGTTGGATTAACCTGAATTCTCACTGCAGTTTGCTGCCCACCTGCAAGGCTGACCAAACCGACTCCTGAAATTTGCGATAATTTCAGCGCCACGCGGGTATTCATCAAGTCTTGCACTTGAGTTAAAGGTAAAGTGTCTGAAGTGGCTGCAAGGGTTAAAATTGGGGTATCCGCAGGATTAACTTTTTTATAGGTCGGTTTATTCGGTAATTCAGAAGGTAATAATGAATCGGCGGCATTAATCGCGGCTTGAACTTCTTGTTCGGCCACATCTAAGGAGGTATCTAAGTTGAATTTTAAGGTAATCACCGATGCACCGCCCGAACTGGTCGAATACATTTGGTTCAAACCGGCCATTTGCCCCAATTGGCGCTCAAGTGGTGCAGTCACGCCACTGGTCATCACCTCCGCCCCTGCACCCGGAAACTGTGTAGTGACTTGAATAATGGGATAATCCACCTCAGGCAATGCAGAAATAGATAAGCTTCGATAAGCCAAAAGCCCACTTAAGATGATGGCAATCATCATCAGCATGGTGGCAATTGGTCTTTGAATAAAAATACGAGATGGATTCATGGCTTATTTACGGTGATGTTCTGTTTTTTTAGTGGTGGCATCATCTAAAACCGTTAAGTCGACTTGCTGAGCCTGCACAACATTCACTTTAGAACCATTGCCTAAGGCATCCACACCTGTAATCACCACTTTTTGCCCCGCTTTCACCCCCGATGTAATGACAGTTTGACCATCTTCAGTTTGCGTACCCGTTGTCACCATCACTTTATGTGCGGTTGCGTTGTTATCTATAACAAATACATATTGCCCGTTATTACTGGCTTGTATCGCAGCATTTGGCACCACAATGGCATTATTTAAATTACCCGTTTGTAATTTTACGTTCACAAACTGATTCGGAAAAAGTTTATTGTCGACATTATTAAAAATGGCTTTCAGCTTTATTGAACCTGTGGCGCTGTCAATTTCATTACTAATCACACTCACTTCACCTTCAGCAAGCTGATTTTTTCCTTCTTGATCAAAGGCTTGAACTATTAATTTTTGACCATTTCGGATGGGTTGTACCACTTCATCTAAACGACTTTGCGGCACGCTAAACACCACAGCAATCGGTTTGGTTTGGGTAATGGTGGCAATGGCAGAGCTTGTGTCACTGCTGACCAAATTGCCAACATCGACATTTTTTATACCAATATACCCTGAAATGGGTGCGGTAATTTTCCCATATTGAATGTTCAATTTTGCTGCCGCAATTTGCCCCATTGCCGACTGAATCGCCCCTTGATACTGCGCCGTGGTTGCCGCTTGGGTGTCTAAATCTTGCTTGGCAATCGAGTCCTGTGCGTATAAGCGCTGATAACGTGCAAGGGTAAGTTTGGCGTTATTCAACTGCGCTTGGTTTTCCGCCAACTGCCCTTGATACTGCTGCAAAGTCGCGGCATAACTACGGGTATCCACTTCGGCCAGCAATTGTCCTTTTTGAACATATTGCCCTTCTTTAAAGTAAATATGTTGTAAATGCCCTGAAATTAAACTGGTCACCGACACAGTCTGACTTGCTGTTACCGTGCCTAATGCAGACAACTTTAGCGGTACATTTTTTTGCTCGGCAACCGCAACTTGAACAGCGGTTATATTTTGTATTTGAGTTCGTTCATGCTGCGCAGTGTTTTTATGCTTCAGCCAAAAGAAAATGGCCAATCCCACCAGCAATAACACCAAGCATAACCACAGCACTGTACTTTTTTTCTTCAACATAAAGAAACTCAATTTAAGAAGGTGAAACCGAGAAGATATTAGACCATCAGAATTTATAGCGCAGCATTCAAGATGAAAGCATCATATTTGCCAATTCCAAGCTGTTCATCCTGAAAATCTAACGCATATTATCAGGATAACGAGCGCGAAAATATGCAATTTTTTGCCTGCGTTTATCAAAAAAGATTTGCGACTTGATGCAGATTCATCCACATCATTTATAAATCTGCCAACATAATTGTAATGACGTTCATTAAACCTGCCTTAACCTCACCAGCAAACACTCAAACTACAGTTTAAGAAAGCACATGTTTAACCATTTTTTATTGCTACAAAACCAGCAGAAATGCCGATATCTACGGTTGAATGGATAGTTTTTCTACAAAGAATTTTTAAGCGCAACCAAGCTATGAATTGCATGTTAAAATAAGCGTTGGTCTAGTGAAGGAAAGCTTTATGCAGTTTGTACATCTTGGTATTCATACCGAATTTTCGATTACAGAGTCGATTGTTCGCATACCTGATCTGATTAAAGCTGCGGTAAAAGAACAAATGCCTGCACTGGCCTTAACCGACCTTTCCAATATTCACGCGGCAGTCAAATTTTATGAAAGCTGCCTTCGCCAAGGCATTAAACCCATTTTAGGCAGCAATATTCGCCTTAATGATGCGGCACATCGTGTGACTTTATTGTCGATGACCAATACCGGTTGGCGCAGCTTAACTGAAATTATTTCGCGCGGTTATATCGAAGGTCAACAACTCGATATCCCTTGCGTTCAAAAAGAATGGATTTTAGAACAACAACAAGACTTAATTGTCCTGCTCGGACTTCACAGCGATGTAGGACAAATGCTGATTTCATCGAATCCGCAAAAAGCTGAACCGTTGCTCGAAGCATGGACTGAAAAATTTGGCAATCGGGTTTACTTTGCTCTGACCCGAACCAATCGTCCAAACGAAGAAAACTTCATTACCGAAGCGATCAAACTGGCATCTAAATATCAAATCGGCGTGGTTGCACATAACGATGTGCATTTTATTCATGAAGAAGATTTTGAAGCACATGAAGCCCGCGTATGTATTGCAGATGGTTATGTACTTGGCGATAGCAAACGCCCAAAACCGTATAGCCCCGAACAATATTTTAAAACCGCCGAACAAATGGCGGAACTTTTTGCCGACCTTCCAAGTGCGCTTGAAAATACCGTGCAAATTGCCAAACGCTGTAATGTTAGTTTACAGCTTGGCACCTACTTTTTGCCCGACTACCCTATTCCAGATGGTTTTACCATTGACTCATACTTTGCCCATCTTTCTAAAGAAGGCTTAGAAGTACGCTTAGACCATCTGTATCCACCCGAAAATCGCGATGAAGATTGGCCTGAAATTCGTAAGCCTTACGATGAACGCATTAAATATGAAATTGACATTATTTTAAAAATGGGCTTCCCGGGCTATTTCTTAATTGTCATGGACTTTATTCAATGGGCAAAAAATAACGGCGTGCCGGTTGGCCCAGGGCGTGGTTCAGGTGCGGGCTCGTTGGTGGCTTATAGTTTAAAAATTACCGATTTAGATCCGCTACGTTACGATTTACTGTTTGAACGTTTTTTAAACCCAGAACGTGTATCCATGCCCGACTTCGATGTCGATTTTTGTATTGCCGGACGCGACCGCGTGATTGATTATGTATCGCGTCATTATGGCCGTGAGGCAGTATCTCAAATTGCAACCTTTGGTACCATGGCGGCCAAAGGCGCAATTCGCGATGTTGCACGGGTTCTAGGTAAATCTTATGGTTTGGCCGATCGCGTGTCTAAAATGATTCCAACCAAACCTTTAGGTGTCGACCTCGCCACAGCGATTGATATGGAACCGCAATTAAAAGATGTGGTCACCAATCCATCGAACCCCGACTATGACGATGCCAGTGAAATTTGGGAAATGGCACTCAAATTAGAAGGAATCACCCGAAACACGGGTAAACATGCCGGTGGTGTGGTTATTGCGCCGGGTAAAATTACAGATTATTCCGCGGTGTTATGTGATGCAGATGGCACCAACCGTGTCGCGCAGTACGATAAAGACGATGTGGAAGCCGCAGGTCTGGTCAAGTTTGACTTTTTAGGGCTGCGTAACTTAACTGTAATTGAAGATGCGGTACAAAATATTAATAAACGCATTCAATCAGAAACGCCACTCAACATTGCCAACGTACCTTTAGACGATAAAGACGCTTATTTGGTTTTCGCTGAAGCCAACACCACGGCGGTATTCCAGTTTGAATCCGTCGGCATGAAAAAAATGCTGAAGGAAGCGCGTCCAAGTAAATTTGAAGAAATTATTGCCTTCGTGTCGCTGTATCGTCCCGGACCGATGGATCTGATTCCAGACTTTATTCACCGTATGCACGGCGGAGAGTTTGAATATTTGCACCCACTGCTTGAAGGCGTTTTAGAACCGACTTACGGCATTATGGTGTATCAAGAACAGGTGATGCAGGCTGCGCAGTATTGTGCAGGTTATACTTTGGGCGGCGCCGACTTATTACGCCGTGCCATGGGTAAAAAGAAACCTGAAGAAATGGTCAAACAGCGCCAAATCTTTATTGAAGGTGCCGCGAAAAAAGACATTGACGAAGCCACTGCCAACCATATTTTCGACTATATGGAAAAGTTCGCAGGCTACGGTTTTAACAAATCGCATGCCGCAGCGTATGCACTGGTGGCCTATCATACAGCATGGTTAAAAGCGCATTACCCTGCCGAATTTATGGCAGCCGTGATGTCATCAGAGATGCAAAACACCGACAACGTGGTGTTTTTAATTGATGACTGCCGTAATAATAAACTGACGGTAATGCCGCCTTCAGTGAATATGTCGACCTATCATTTCCATGCCAGCGATGAACGCACCATTGTGTATGGTTTAGGTGCAATTAAAGGCGTAGGTGAACAAGCCATGCAGTCGGTGATTGATTCGCGCATTCAAAGTGGGCCATATCAAGACTTATTCGATTTTTGCCACCGTATTGATTTAAAGAAAATTAATAAACGTACCCTTGAGGCACTGATTCGCGCAGGCGCACTCGACTGTTTAGGCATTGAACGTGCAAGCTTAATGGCTCAATTGCCAGAAGCGGTGCAAGCCGCAGAACAAGCACGGCAAAACCGTGAAACAGGCATGATGGATTTATTTGGTGAGGTTGAAGAAGTTCAACGAAAACCTTTAAAACCGGTTAAACCATGGTCAGACGAAGTGCGCTTAAAAGGTGAAAAAGATACTTTAGGGCTGTATTTAACGGGACATCCTATTGATGTTTATCGTGCGGAATTAAAGAACTTTATTCCCAATAAACTCAATGAAATTAGCACAACTCGGCGCGGGCAAACCACAGTATTTGCAGGACTAGTCATGGATGTCGCCAATTTCCCTAATCGGATGGTGATTACTTTAGACGACAGCACATCTCGTATTGAAGTGAGTTGCAACCACGAACGCTTCCAACGCTTTAAAGACATTGTACAAGTAGAACGTGTCGTGGTGATTGAAGGTGAAGTGTATGAGCGTGAAGGGTTTGATCGTCCGATGGGTCGTTTAACCAAAGCCTTCGATTTAAATGAAATCCGCCAAAAACGTGCGCAAAATATTCAAATTGAACTGACACAAGAACACTTCAATAAAGAATCTGTGAAAGAAATTCATCAAATTTTATCGCCTTTTAGCAAGCTGGATCAATACAGAAAAGTGCCGATTATTTTTGGGCTACATTTTGATTATGCTCAGGCTGAATTACACGTAGCAGAACAATGGCATATTGCCCCATTAGATGAAGCATTGATTCAACTGCGTGATTATTTTGGGAAAGATGCCATTCATATCGAGTACCAAGTCAAATCGAAGGCAGCACAAGGCGTCGATTATCAAACAGCACAAGCGGCACATACCGCGCCAACTATGCCTGAAACCTCAAGCATGGATGAAGCGATGGATTTATATCAAGCCGAAGCCAGCCAATATTCTTAAAAATTAGGTCGTATATGAATACTTTTGACAACACAGCCGTGAGCAATCATCTTCGTCATATTCGCATTGTGATGGTGAATACCACCTTGCCTGCAAATATTGGCAGTGCCTTACGTGCCATGAAAACCATGGGTTTGAGCAAATTGGTTTTGGTTGCGCCAAAAACCTACCCGCATCCCGACATTGACGCATTGGCCGCAGGTGCAACCGATTTAATTGAACAGATTGAAGTTGTAGAAACTTTGCAAGAAGCGCTTGCACCTTGTCATTTGGTCTTTGGAACCAGTGCGCGTAGTCGTACTATTCCATGGCCATTACTCGATATTCGCCCTGCTAGCGAAAAAATTGCCCATGCTGTGGTCGAACAGCAACAAGAAATTGCAATTATGTTTGGTCGTGAAGACCGCGGTTTAACCAATGAAGAGTTGGCGTTGGCCAATTATCACGTCACCATTCCAGTCAATCCCGATTATGGCGTTTTGAATGTGGCTCAAGCCATTCAAATTATTTGCTATGAACTGCGAATGTCGACCCTGCAATACGAACAGAATGAACTGCGTTCTGAAGATCACATGCCAGTGAGTGATAATGTCGATATGCAATGGGATGAACCCTTAGTTTCCCACGCAGATATGGAAAAATTTTATCCGCATATTGAAAAAATGCTTGAAGAAATTGAATTTTTAGACCTAAATAATCCAAGACTGTTGCCTTTACGTTTACGTCGTTTATTTGGCAGAATCCATCTCGATAAAATGGAATATCATTTATTGCGTGGGATTTTTAGTCGGGTTGTTTCTTTAAGCCAAGGAACATGGAAAAAATCATCAAATGAAAGGAATTCAGATCATGTTTAAACAACTCAAAGAAGATGTAGCTGCGGTGTTTGCACGTGATCCTGCTGCACGAAACACCTTTGAAGTTTTAACAACCTACCCCGGCATTCATGCGTTAATGATGCACCGTGTTGCACATGAGCTGTGGAAAAAAGAATTAAAAACCAGTGCACGTCTTTTATCTGCTGTGAGTCGTTTTGCAACGGGTATTGAAATTCATCCGGGTGCTAAAATTGGCAAGCGGTTTTTCATTGACCACGGTATGGGTGTGGTGATTGGCGAAACGGCAGAAATTGGCGATGATGTGACTTTGTATCATAGTGTGACCTTGGGCGGTACAACATGGAATAAAGGCAAACGTCACCCTACGCTAGAAGATGGTGTCATTGTTGGCGCAGGCGCGAAAATTTTAGGGCCATTTACCGTTGGCAAAGGCGCAAAAGTCGGTTCAAATGCCGTAGTGACAAAAGAAGTGCCTGCTGGGGTTACTGCTGTGGGAAATCCTGCACGTTATATTCAAAAAGATAAACCAGCACTCGATGATGAAGCGCGCCGCCGCGACTACGCGCAAAGCATTGGCTTTGAACCGTATGCAGCGTCACAAAACCAAACTGATCCGTTATTGGAAGGCATCCGCGTCTTGCTTGATCGTATGCAAAGCAATGAAACCCGCATGAATACACTCTGCCAGCGTTTGTCTTTGCTTGACCCAACCTTTAAGAAACAACAAGGCGAACAGCAACAACCTTATAGTGAAGCCGAGCTGAAAATTATTGAAGAAGTCCGCCGCGAATGTGAATCTCAAAGCACAAGCGTATAAAGTATAGGCAAGCGATTTTCTGTTACACGCTTTACATTGCATGCCATTTTACTTTTTCTTAGACTGATGCTGGATAAATTGAGCCATTGACAATAAATTGGGAAAAAACTTATGCGTTTAAAACCATTAGTAACACTCGCAATCACAAGCGCTATCCTTGCAGCGTGTAGTGCAATACCAGAAAAAAAGAATACCGCTTCGAATGAACCGATTGTGTTTACTGAGCCATCTCCAAGCCCTGCATTTTATGCCTTGAACCCATTTAACTATAATGCACCACCAGCATTTGAAGTTGAATTGAAAAAAGCAGCGGCTCAGCCTGTGACAAAAATGATTGCAACCAGCGACTCATATCCAGGAAAATCGGCAACCTTTGATGTCAATAAATTAATTATTCCTACCGTCAATAGCAAAACCTCTGCCATTAAATATGCGCCACTTGCAAGCTCAAATGAAGTTGATATCACCACCATTGATGATTTTCTTCAGTTAGTTGAAGGTAAAGCGCGTCACTATCCACCTCATTTTAGCGATAAAAACGAACGTCGTGGTTATGAATCTAAATTGCGTGAAGTAACCCAACAATTAGACACGCTTGCTGCTCCAAACAATGCCTCTTACGATGTTTTAATTCGTGCATTTAAAGCCACTGTAATGGCACGTAACCTTGACTTAGGTCAGCAGTACACCACTAAATCGCTTCAATATGCACAGCGCCTAATTAAAATGAACCCGAATGATCCAGAAACCAATTTCTGGTTCGGTTTTAGCTTATCTGAAGGCGGTGGACAACGTGAAGCCATTCCATATTTAGATAAAGCGATTAAAGCGGGCGTACAAGAAGCCTATTTATCTGCGACAAATAACTACTTGTTCCTCGAGCAAAAACGCAACGCTTTGACCACCTTAAATAACTATAAGGTGAAATTCCCGCAAGAAGCCAAAGTAGTTGATCGTTTAGTTCAAGAAATTCAAAAACAAGGTCGTACCAATGTTTGGGAAAATCTTGAAGCAATGAAACAAGGTAAATATTAATTTTGTAATTTAATCTTTAAAATAAACCACCATAATTGGTGGTTTATTGCTTTTTGCACGTTGAAAAAAAATTAGACTTCAGTATGATTTTTCCATAATTCAGAGTATTTAAGTTGCCTATGTTTACACGTACACCATTTTTAAGAAACGCTGTTCTGTTATGCGTTGTTTCACCAGTCATTTTAACTGGCTGTCAGGTGGTGAATGTTAAACAACAAGCATTAAATATTACCATTGCCAATGAACGCGACAGTATTTTAACCCGTGACAAGCTTAGCGAAGCAAGTCTGAATTTATTGTCGATGACGGGCCGCGAAAGTAAAGCTTGCATGGATGATCCCAACGCCTGTTTAGCCGATATTCAAAATGTACCGCAAGTGCCTGAAGAACAAGTTTTTGCAGCAGCAAGCGAACTGTATCTTGCCAAAGCGGGGACATTAGAAAAAAGTAGCGAGTGTAAAAGTGAAAGCAAAGCACTGGCCACCACGCACGATATCAGTCGCGCTAGCTGCTTACAGCAAGAAATCAATATGTTAGATAAAAGCGTGCGTTATGGTTATGCATACTTATTTAAATCTAACCGCGCGCCACAACAACGTATTTTTAATAACAGACAAGTTCAAGTCCGCGATTTTTATAATTTAGCCGTTGCCAAATTGGTGACGGCGTACCGAAATGTCAAACCACAAGATAACCAATCTTTGGAACAATTTAAGATTAATCAGTCGACTTACCATATCGACTTTAGCAATTTTCCAGAGCTAAAAAATCAACAAATTGAAGATTATATGTCAAGTTACAACCTGAACTTTTCAGGTTTGCGCTCGATTAACCGCCGCGATGGTTTTGGCTCTGAATTCGTCACAATTTTAAAAAATCCGCCAAGCCCAGAAGAAAACAAATATATTTTAGACCCACTGCATTATAAATTTAAAAATGGCGTGAATCCGAATATCCATCGGCCACGTTACTTGGCAACAACCATTACCATTGAACCGTTTGAAAATTCAACGGTTTCAGAGCTACTGAATCATGCGCCAATGGTCATTAAAATACACGATCCATATAAATTTGAATCTATTACGGTCGACCATAAAAATTTTCCACTCGCTGCAAACTTCTCTGCCCCTTATGGGCTTTGGTTAGCACAAAATAATTTGGGTAAATCGGCATATTTAAGCTTAATTGACCGCGATCAAAAAATACTCATGCCGCATCTTTATATGCTTGAGCCGTATAATCCCAATAAAAAAGTAATTATTTTGGTACATGGTTTGGCCAGTAGCCCAGAAGCATGGATTCGCTTAACCAATGACATTATGGGCGACAATGTTTTGCGCGAGCATTATCAAGTTTGGCAAGTATTTTATTCGACCAATATGCCAATTATAGAAAGTCGTTTCCAAATTTACGCGCTGCTTCAACAAACCTTCGCCCAAGTCGATCCGAAAGTTCCAGCATATTCTAATGCAGTGCTGATTGGTCATAGTATGGGGGGGATTATTTCTCGACTTTTGGTCAGCAATGACGATATTCGACAAGCCGCCTTTAAATTGGTGAAATCCCCAAAATTGCAAAAACATAAAAATGACACCGTGGTCACTGAGCGCTTAGTGTTCACGCAAATTCCAAATTTTGATCGTGCTGTGTTCTTGTCATCACCACATAAAGGAACACCCTTTGCAGACCTATGGTTTACCAAAATTGCGCGACGGGTTATTCGCTTACCAGTGGCTTTTGTTGGCGCTGTTACCGATACCATTCAAGGTGATACCAACTTAAAAGATGCGATGAAACAATTAGATACCAGTTTGGTGCAAAATGGCCCAAGCGATTTAAGCTATAAATCGAAATTTATGCAGCTCACTCGAAATGTGAATCCACCCTCCAGTTTAGTTTTTCATTCGGTGATGGGAAATATTACCAAAAGTAACGATCCAAAAATTATGACCGATGGGGTTGTGCCTTACGAAAGCGCGCATTTGCCTGGTGCGGTTTCTGAAAAAATTATCCCTGGTGGTCATTCTATTCAAGAAACACCCGAAGCCGTTTTAGAATTACGCCGGATTCTGCGTTTACATCTGATTCAACACGGCTTATATAAGCCATCGACACCATCGCAATAAATAAAAAAGGGTTGTTTACACAACCCTTTTTTAAATGTTACGAACTAAAAATAGCGTTTTAGAAAATCACTTTGGTGGTTAAGCCAAGTACCAGTGCATTATCCACATGGTCAGTCGCTCCGGGTTGAACCACATATTGCACCACTGGACGTAACATTAACCATGGCGTGACATAGTGAGAATAATTGAGTTCGATGTTGTATTCAGCATCTTGATTAATCGCACCTTTATTATAAATGCCTTTGCGATAACGATCATTAACATGAATACGGTTGGCAGCTAAACCTAAAATATCATTTGGATATTCATCAACTAAGCCTAAATAACGAATCCCGATTTGCTGGGTATTGTCGATTTTATTCACGGCTTTGTCATGAAATGAAATATTGCTAAATCCATATAAGCCACGTTTACCACCATCCACAGCACTTAATTGTTGATCGATGGTGAGCCAGCCTGCATAAGCACGATCTTTTTGTTCGCCAGTCAGTACATCTTTATTTTGTGTTTTATCTGCATTGTTATAGAACACACCAACTCGATAATTGCCAGGTAATTGATTTATGCCATGTTGGGGTTGGTAATAGAGTTCAACAGGAACAGTCACACCTTCAGCGTCATCAGATTTTAAATTCCACCCCTGATTTTCTTTAATATTGGTCGGATTAAACTCAAATGCTCCAATTTGTGCAGACAGTTCAGGGCTGAATTTATATTTAACGATTCCCGCCCATTGTGCTACAGGTTCGTTATACCAAACATTGCCCATCCATTTGCCATTTTGTGCGGTACAAAACGAAGTGCTCTGAAAATCGCATCCCATCACGTTAAAATAGGATCCCATCCCAATACGACCGACACGCATACTCCAGCCAGTATCTGCGAAAATCTTTTCAATGGATAACTGTGTTAGGCGTGAGTCAACATTACCGCGTCCCCATGTGGCTTGTGTGTTCGCCATTTGAGGCGCGCCTGAGTATGAAATATTTTCTGGCGTAGTACTTTGACCTTGACGTGCAGTCACAATGGCACGAACAGATACACCGTTCCAGCCTAATAATTTTTGAAGATCAAGGCTGCTGCCTAACCAGAGTTGACTCGCAAAAGTCACGCCATCACGGGGTTTATAACCGCCATCTGCGAGGTAGTCAGTATCGACATAGACGTTAGCATCAAAATTAATCCCTTTGCTGGCTAATTCTGTGCGTTGACCATTCCAGTCGCCAAACAGGTATTTGCTCTGAGGACTAAAGGCATCATCTGCATGTGTAAAAGTAAAACAAGAGCTTGCAATAACAAGGCTTGCGATGCTGAATGGTTTCAGTCCTTTGATGTTCATTTGATTTGACCACTTTATTAAAAAAATTGTCCAATTATTGTCTTGCAATAATAAGTGTCAAAAATTTAGCGGTGTTTTTAAATTTAATCAACAAATATTCACTTGAATTTTCATACTGATACGTATATAGAATTAACCTGTTAATTGTTCAGTATATTCGTTGAAAGATCATAATTTGATGGTTTATCGCATTGTAGGAGATGATGTAATTTTAATTTGTAGATGTTCGTAAAATAAAGCAATGCTTTAAAATATTACAAGCAATCATTGGATTTGTTATAAATCAGGGAGCGAATGCATGGGAAAGAAATGATGAAGATGATACAACGAAACAATTGGAGTATTTTGATGGAAAAGATAATGGAAATAATATTGGTGTTATTGCAACACAGAAATAAGCCATGAAAGGATCGGCAATAGGTTATATAATTGGACTAGTAATAGCAGTTCCTCTTTTTGCATGGGGAGTTAACTATTTCTTTTTTAAAGGAAATAATGCAGAAGAAACCGAAGTTAATTATTATCTAAATAATAGTAAAATCGAAACTTTTACTATTGATAGATGGTTGAAAAACGATTATAAACAATATATTGTAGGTTTACAAAGAGGAGCTAATTCAGGAGCTTTGTATTGGTATACATTTTATGACGATAATTCAAAAAAATATTTTAATCTGTATATGTTTGATTATTTTGAAGGAAATCATCAGGGAAGAAACAGAATAGACTTTATTTATAGTGTTGATAAAGAAACAAAATTTACAGCTTATGTTAATCAAGATCAGTTAAAGAATCCAAAGTATGGAAGCAAAGACAATCCACTACCTGTTTGGCCTAGAGATTTATTAGAATATAATGGAAAATTAAACGAAAGTATAGAGCTTGAATCAAAAACATTCCATGTAAGCCCTGAAACCAATGCTATATTTATTCAGCAATATTTATCACGATTTATGCCTAAGGAAGAATATAAAGAGATGTTTGAAAAATAAGCTATGAAAGGATCATCAATAGGTGAAACGCTTTCAGCAAAATTGATACAAACTCAGTTAATTTAGTCTAGGTGACTTTTGACTGAGTAAATAGTTCATTTGCTGTTTTATCTCATGATTCTAGGCTAACAGATCGAATCTGGTAGTCTAGAGCCTTTAAATGCTCTTCTAGCCTAAGATATTTAATTTTAATTGTAAAAAAGGCTGCAAATTGCAGCCTTTTCATTGTGTCATTTATGACAATTGATGTGTCGTTCAACACAACGAATTTATTACCAGCTCAACGCACCGCCAGTCTGATAATCTGTAACACGCGTTTCAAATAAATTCTTCTCTTTACGCAAGTCCATCATTTCAGACATCCATTGGAATGGATTGTTCACGCCAGGATATTGCTCAGGTAAACCAAGCTGAGCTAGACGGCGGTTACAGATGAATTTTAAATATTCTTCCATCATCGCTGCATTCATACCCAATACACCACGTGGCATGGTGTCACGTGCATATTCAATTTCGAGCATGGTGCCTTCTAAAATCATTTGCGTTGCTTCTTCTTGGAACTCTGCTGTCCACAAATGTGGGTTTTCGATTTTGATTTGGTTAATCATATCGATCCCGAAGTTCACATGCATCGACTCATCACGCAAAATATACTGGAACTGTTCAGAAACACCATTCATCTTATTGCGACGACCCATACTCAAAATTTGAGTAAAGCCACAATAGAAGAAAATCCCTTCAAGCACGCAATAGAACGCAATTAAATTACGAAGCAATTGCTGATCTTTTTCAGGCGTTCCTGTTTCAAACTTTGGATCACTCAAAGACTGCGTATATTTCAAGCCCCACGCTGCTTTACGTGCAACACTTGGAATCTCGTGATACATATTGTCCATGGGGATCAAAAACCTCGGCTGCCTGTGCATTGACCGCTGCAATACCCAAAGTTGAACAAATTATTGCAAAATTAAGTGCATTTCGAAAATTATTTCTCATTTTAAACAATTCTGTACTAGAAAGTTGGCATTCTATAGCGACTTATTCGTAATTTTTTCCCATTTTTAGCCTAAAAGCTGAATTTTACTAAGAAAGTTTTTCAAAAAATCCGATTATTTTAGTATGAATCGTCATTCAAATATCTGCATACTAGCATCATAGGTTTAGATATCAATGACAGCATGTGCTGTAAAGATGCATCGTATGGCTGACCATTCACCTTTATTAAATTTAAAATGAATGGTCTATCTAGCGTTAGATTAAATAACGTTTTTTTGATTTTTGAAAAGTGTATGGTTGATCATGTCGTATTCACAAACAATAGAGATTTCTGCAAATCCAAACTCTAAGGCACGGGTTTTAATTGCCAGTTTGGTCGGAACAACAATCGAGTTTTTTGACTTTTATATTTATGCCACAGCGGCAGTATTGGTCTTTCCACATTTATTTTTTCCAGCCAGTAGTAATGGTGCTGCGGTACTGCAATCGCTTGCAACTTTTTCTATTGCATTTATTGCACGCCCAATTGGTGCCGCTCTGTTCGGGCATTTAGGTGACCGTATTGGACGTAAAGCCACCTTAGTTGCCGCGCTGTTATTAATGGGTATTTCAACAGTGTGTATTGGTTTACTTCCAACCTATGCGCATATTGGTATTCTTGCACCATTATTATTGGCACTTTGCCGTTTAGGGCAAGGCTTAGGTCTAGGTGGTGAATGGAGTGGCGCAATTTTATTGGCAACTGAAAATGCCCCTGAAGGTCAGCGTGCATGGTACGGTATGTTCCCACAATTGGGCGCGCCGATTGGTTTTATCTTTGCTGCAAGCTCATTTTTAATTTTAGGTGCGGTGTTGTCGAACGATGCCTTTTTACAATGGGGCTGGCGTTTACCGTTTATTGCCAGTTCTTTATTGGTGATTGTTGGGCTATATATTCGTTTGAAATTGCATGAAACTCCTGCGTTCCAACGTGTTTTAGACAAGCAAAAAGAAGCCAACATTCCATTTAAAGAAGTCGTGACCAAACATACTAAAATGCTCGTTTTAGGTACGCTTGGTGCAGTATGTACCTTTGTTTTGTTCTATTTAATGACGGTATTTGCATTGAACTGGGGCACAACGGCATTGGATTATACCCGTAGTGACTTCTTAAAAATGCAATTGATTGCAACCATCTGCTTTGCAATTTTTATCCCTGTTTCAGCCATTTTAGCGGAAAAATTCGGCCGTAAGACCACATCTATTACCATTTGTGCGATCACTGCACTTTTTGGACTTGTGTTTCCTTACTTCTTGGTTGCCAATAACCCTGTTGCAATTGTTTGTTTCTTATCGCTTGGTTTAGGCATTATGGGTTTAACGTATGGTCCGATTGGAACGGTTTTATCTGAAATTTTCCCAACTTCAGTACGTTACACGGGTTCTGCTTTAACCTTTAACTTGGCCGGAATTTTGGGTGCTTCTTTTGCGCCGTTAATTGCAACCAAACTTGCGCAAACGTATGGCATTGGTGCTGTAGGTTTCTATTTATCTGCTGCAGCAATCGTTTCAATGTTGGCATTCATGTGCATTCGTGAAACCAAAAATATTGATGTAAATCATCAAATTTAAGCGATTGACTTCAATTAAACCCCATAAAAAACGCCGACACACTCGGCGTTTTTTATTTGTTCTGTTTATGCTTCTTCGTCATCGTAAACGTCAAAAAAATAGCTGCTGCATTCCCAGCCTGCGTACTCGCCTTGAAATTCTGTGGCAATTTTAGTGAACCAATTTTCTAAATCGACAATATCTTCATAATCTGGTTCAATCAAAATATAAACAGAAACTTGCCATTCGTTCGGTTCAATTTGCTCATCTTGGGCAAGCGAAATTCGCTGTTCTTGATCGAGTAAATACAAAGCACAGGTTTGTGCATCGGTCAGTGTTTTGAATGCAAGAATAAATTCAATTTCGTGCGGTTGGCTTAAATCACCACCATCTTCAACCATTTGCCAAAGTACATTGCCATTATCATCGTTGGGGAATTTTTGGAAATCGCGGCTCATGTATCGTATCCTTTTTTTGTTGTTACTGAAGAAAAGAACATCTTAACGTAAAATAATGACGGTTTTATAGTGACATTTTTTCAACTTGAATCCACCTTGCCGCCCAAGATTAAAATGGGATGATTGAGGTAATTTGCATGGCTATTTTTTGTAACGGATGCTCGAATGATAATGCCGCAGCATGTAGCGCCATACGGCTTAGCGCAAAATTTTTCGGCTGTGGATGATACAGCTTGTCGCCCATAATCGGATGCCCCAAATGTTGCATATGCACTCGTAACTGATGTGAGCGACCGGTAATGGGTTCTAAACGCACACGGCTTTGATCCGTTGTTAAATCATAATCTAGACGTTCATACAGCGTTTGGGCTGACTTACCCAGTTCAAAATGCACAATTTGACGAGGGCGATTTTCCCAATCGGTAATTAATGGCACATCGACACAGCCATTTTCTGCAATTTCACCTTGTACCAAAGCAATATAATGCTTATTCACTTGCCGTGCTTGAAACATTTTACTGACCGCCACTTCTGCATCGCGATGTTTAGCAAACATTAAAATACCCGAAGTCGCCATGTCTAAACGATGGGTCACTTTTGCTTGTGGGTACTGTTCTAAAATACGTAAATATGCACTGTCCTGATGTTCGGGTTTTCGCCCCATCACTGACAATAAACCCGCAGGTTTATCGATAATAATCAGGTCGTCATCTTCAAATAAAATGCTTAGCGGTTGTTGTGGCGGGCAATAAACAAAAGCATCATTCAAGGACATAAATTTTAGCTGCAATAAAAATGGGCAACATAGCAAGCTGTGCTGTGTTCGTCAATCCGATCATCCAATAGAAAGATATACAGCTGTTTTGAATTTTTGATTTTTAGCGAAATAGCCAAAGAATACCGCGAATATTAAATGAATTTTTCTAAGTTGATGAACTACAAAAATATAAAATAAAATGTTATACTATAACAATTAAATTTTATCTCTACATTTGAGTCAGTTTACTATGCAGCGCAAATCTTATCTTTTGGGGCTTGTTTTATTACCTGTTTTATCTTGGGGTGACAATAAAACAGAGGACACCCTTCCAACCATTACGGTCAAAACTGCAGATAAAGAAGATGATCAACACACATCTTCAAGCACAAAATTCAACCACAACATCATGGATGTACCCTTTAGTCGCAATTTTTTATCTGAAGAAATTTTAAAGCAACAAGACATACAACGTATTGATAAAGCAATTCAATTGGTCAATGGTGTCT
Source organism: Acinetobacter sp. MD2(2019) (assembly GCF_035615615.1). Taxonomy (NCBI): domain Bacteria; kingdom Pseudomonadati; phylum Pseudomonadota; class Gammaproteobacteria; order Moraxellales; family Moraxellaceae; genus Acinetobacter; species Acinetobacter sp. MD2(2019). The sequence goes on from NZ_VTDU01000001.1 coordinate 159,486, forward strand.
ATGCACAGAACAATTATGGCGGTGGTTTCTGGGATAACTACTCCATTCGTGGTTTTACCACCGACCCGAATGTTAGTTCTACCGTTATTCGGAATGGTTTGAGTGTCAATCGCGGCTTGAGTGCGCCACGCGATATGGTCAATATTAAATCGATTGATTTTCTAAAAGGCCCTGCTGCTGCCATGTATGGTCGTGGTGAAATGGGCGGTTTACTGAATATCAACGCCAAACAACCGCAATGGGAACCGCAAGGCGAGCTTTATTTGCGTGGCAATACCGAAGAAAAATATCGTGCAAGTGTGGAATATACAGCGCCAATCAATGATCAACTGGCGTATCGCGTTGCCCTTGCACATGAAGATAACCAAAGTTTTCGCGATGAAGTGAACAGCCAGCGTTGGTTTATTTCACCACAATTAAGTTGGAAAATTTCCGACCAAACCCAGCTTAATTTTGACAGTGAAATCACGCAGCAAAAAGGCTTGTTCGACCGAGGGATTAGCGCCTACCAAGGTCAAATTTTAATGAATCGTAAAACCTTTACAGGTGAACCCTCTGCCGATCAAAATAAGGTGAGCGACCAATTTTATCAGTTCAATTTAATCCATCAAATTAATGATGATTGGAAGCTGAATAGCGCCATAAGCTACAAGCAAGGCAAAATTACAGGTAGTTCCAATGAACCACGAAGTTTTGAAAATAATGCTGAAACATTAAACCGCCAACGGCGTGAGCGTTATACTTTCACTAAAGATTTACTCGCGCAAAGCGAAATTTTAGGTACCATTGATACGGCATGGGCTAGACACGAAGTTTTAATTGGTACTGAAATTGGAAGATTGGTTTTTAATCAAAGTCAGTTGCGTTGTGACAATGGTCGTGCAGGACGCATTAATGGTGGATACAGCAATTCTGCGCGCTACTGCGTGAACCAAATTAACGTAAATCATCCACAGTATGGTGACTATCCAAACCATATGGGCATGTTCACCAATACCCATGAAGTGCAAGATACAGCGGCGCTGAACTTGCAAGATCAAATGTTCTTGAATGACCAATGGAGTATTTTACTCGGTGGGCGCTTCGACCATGTTAAACAAAGCCTAGACAATTATGTGAATGCGGCGTCTTCCAATAAAATCTTTAATGAAGTTTCACCGCGTGTTGGCGTAAATTACAAACTGAATGATGCGTTATCGTTTTATAGCAACTATGGTAAATCTTTTGCGTTAAATACGGGCACCGATGCAAACGGCCAAGTTTTTGCACCAGAAAAAGGTGAAAGTTATGAATTAGGCTCAAAATTCCAACCTAGCGATACTAGTTTATTCACTGCGGCACTTTTTCATATGAAAAAACGTAATGCTTTAACCATCGACCCGAAAGATCCGAGCTATCAATATGCCGCAGGTGAAGCACGTAGCCAAGGCATCGAGCTCAGCTTGCAAACCGAGTTGGCATCGAAGTTGAATGTATCCGCCAATTATACCTATACCAATGCGATTATCACCCAAGATACCAGCATTGCCAAAGGCACACGGTTAAATAGCATTCCTAAGCACAATGCCAATTTAAGTCTAAACTATACCCTGCTTGATGATGGTGATCGTAAAGCGGGAATAGGTGGCAATGTGGTTTATGTGGGAAGTCGAAATGGCACACAAAACGATCAGGGCAACTTAAAATTAGCAGCTTATACGGTTGTAAATTTGAATGCTTATTATGCGCCGAATTCTAGATTACGTTATCAATTTAACCTAAATAACCTGTTTGATAAAACCTATTCGGTTGAAAGCTATAGTGACATGTGGATTCAACCAGGCGACCCGATAAATGCATCTTTATCTATGCAGTGGCAATTTTAAAAAGTAGCCGATAGATAAAGCATTTATGCTCTTGTTGTATGTTTTAACTACAAAAATATGAAATTTATTGGAGCGTCTGTTCAGGCGTTCCGATGAATAGCTTCGTATAAAATACAACCAAAAATACAAACTGTGTTAAAATAAAATCAATTAAAAAGAAACGCAATCATTGCGTCAGTATTCCTTAAAAAAGGAATAACACATAAAGAAAGAGAACGGAGATAAAAATGAGCTACCAACATATTCTTATTCCTGTAGATGGGTCTTCTACATCAAAAGTTGCAATTCAACATGCAGCGTCGCTTGCAAAAGCTTTTAACAGTCGTATTACTGCAATTTGCGTATTAACCGTTGATCCTTTTGTGGGCGTGGAATTTGTAAACAGTGCTGAATTTTCAAAAGATTATATCAATAAAGTCAAAGAGGAAATTCAGGATATTTTAACTGAAACAAAAACCATATTTGCAAGTGAAGGCATTGAAATTGAAACGCAAATTATTGAAGGGCAAAGTATTTATAAAGAAATTGTAAATACTACAACCGATATTAAAGCCGATTTAATTGTTATTGGCTCGCATGGCCGTAAAGGCTTTAAAAAGTTTGTTCTAGGAAGTGTAACTCAAGCGTTATTAAGCGAAGCCCATGTGCCTGTTTTAGTGGTTCGAGAATAAACATCATGATTTGTATGAGCAAAATATATTTTTAGGAATGTGTTTTGCTCTATCTTCATTTGGGATAATTCATCTCACGAGTGCCCTGCTCTTTCTGCAGAATGGATCGATGTATGGGTTTAAATGATGTATGTCGCCATGAACACATTTCGCGTGATTGTTGGTCGAACAATCTTTTTCTAAATGGCGTATGTCGCCATGAACTATTAGAATTATGAGTACTAAAATAATCATAGTTTCTAAATGGCTTTATGTTCACTAAATTTTTGCAAAATCTGCTGACGAAATTCCTGCTCAGTCATACTCTCTTTGGCACAAATAAAAGCATAAGGTAAAACCACAGCATCCTTGATTAAATCAGCCACATCAAACACCAACGCACCACGCCGAGTTTTTCCATGCATCACTGCAAAAGAATGGCTAATTCCTAGAACCCATAACGTGGTTGCAGCTAATCCATACGCCAAATAATTGCCATGATTCAAAAAGTCATTGGCTAAATCCCCTTGTTCAGGATTACGTTCAAAACCCAATTTACAACGTGTGGCCGCAATTTTATAAAGCTGTTTAGTGGTCATCGCTTCAGCAAGCAATAAATCCCCAACTTTGCTTTGATGTGGAATTTTAGTTTCAAACCCATTCAGTGCGGTTTGAATATCGGCATCATCCAGTGCAAAGCCTGCATCATTTAAGTCTTTATCTTTTGCCCAAATTTTGCGAATAAATTCGATTCGTGCGTATTGAAATTGTTTTGCGACTTCTAAGCGCTTGGCATCATCAAACCAAAAACTCATCCAATTTTGCATATATTCCGTCGGGCGATATTCACTTTGTGGCATCATCCACTCAATTTCACATCCCATAAATAATGGCGTACCTCCACCACCACAAAAACCAACCAAAACACCTGCACTGGCAAGCATACGCATGGCGGCTTGCGTGATGGATGTGCCTGTACCAAGTAAAATTACCGTGGTATTGGCAATCGGGATATTCCAATATTGATTTTCATTTTTAGCTTCGGTCAAATACAACACACGACCATCTTTTTGCATGACTCTAGCGTGTTCTAAGTAATAAATATTTGCGCGCTTAGAGTGTAAAATGGCTTTTAAGTCTGAAGGTGCAAGTTGTTCCATTTTTATTCTACATTTATGAAATTATTAATATTTAAAATAGCACACCCCCCTTATTTTAAAAGTATATACTCTACTGAGTACGACAAATTAAGTCGCAATAAAAATATATCTTTTCTATAAACCAACCTTCAAGGTAGAATTTCAAAACAACGCTCGACTTTTTATCCTTGATGGTGATATATAAACCGAGATGACATCGTATTCAAAATAAGGCCTTTTAGGGCGTATCTCTGCTATGACCCAAATCCCTATATCCAATCAACATACACAACAACTCACCCAATTCACAAGCTGTGAGGAATGCGACGCACTTTATCAACGAATTCCTTTGGCATTGGGTGAAAAGGCAATTTGTGTTTGCTGTGGTGCAGAACTTTATCGAGAGGTGAAGTCGTTTAACCGCTTGCTTGCGTTGGTCTTAACTGCACTGATTATTTTTATCGTGGCCAACAGTTTCCCTATTGTAAAAGTCGAAGTTCAAGGCAACAGCATGGAAACGACTTTGTTGGGTGCAGCGTGGACGATGTTTCATATCCACCGTGGTTTTGTCGGCTTTATTTTAGTGGCTACGACATTTTTTATTCCCCTGATTAATCTTGTATTATTGGTTTATATTTATGCCAGTATAAGTTGGTTTAAACAACGCCCACCGTTGATGCGCATAGCACTTAGAACATTACATGTATTTCGAGTTTGGGCTATGGTTGAGGTGTTTTTAATTGGTATCTTGGTCACGCTAGTTAAACTGATTGATATGGTACTCGTCATTCCTGAAATTGCCTTGTGGGCGTTTGCCGCACTGAGTTTATTTATGGTTTTTTTAAATGCCATTCAAGTCCAAGATATTTGGGATGCTATTGATCGGAAGCTGCCATGAACAATATCCAAGATGAGTATGCAGCATCCGAAGCACCGCTGATCCGCGCTAAAGATTTATCCTTATTGCGCTGCCATTGCTGTGGGCGTTTAACGCCACGTTCAAAGCAACCTGAAGATTCCACGCAAAAATGCCCTAGATGCAAAACGCCTTTACATTTTCGTAAGCCGCAAAGTTTGCAAAAGACTTTTGCTTTTTTAATCACCGCGACCATTTTATATATTCCTGCCAACATTCTGCCCATGACCATTACCAATTCTCTGCTCGGCAACCAGCAAGATACCATTATGAGTGGTGTGGTCTTCTTTTGGCAATCGGGTGATTACTTGGTGGCGTCGGTGATTTTTATGGCCAGTATTTTCATTCCACTAGTAAAATTATTTATTCTAAGTTTTTTGCTGATTACTCTAACAATGCAGGCGCGAGGCCATTGGCGCTTTAGCCCTCAGCATTGTAGCATGTTATACCGCGTGGTCGAATTTATTGGCCGTTGGTCGATGATTGATGTTTTTGTGGTGAGTTTGCTCACTGCACTAATTCAAATTCAATCCTTAGCCACTATTTTAGCTGGCCCGGGTGCAGTGGCTTTTGGCGCAGTAGTTATTTTAACCATGCTCGCCTCGCTTAGCTTTGACCCTCGAATGATTTGGGATAGCTATTACGCCAACCATCCAAATCAAGCCAATAACCCAACAGCGGCACAGCCATATTCACAAGTATTTTCAGATATTTCTCATTCCAACTCATTTAATGAACCTTAATATGACTGATAACGATCCAACAACGACCCCTCCGCCTGCGCAGTCTAATGAACTGCCGCCTGTACCTGAGCCGAAAAAAAAGAAATCGCGTTTTAGTATTTCCTTTATTTGGCTGATTCCTTTAATTGCCTTACTGATTGCCCTTTCTTTGGCAGTCAAAGCGGTTTGGGATCGCGGCCCAACCATCGAAGTTTCATTTAAAACCGCCGATGGCCTAGAAGCAGGTAAAACCACTGTGCGCTATAAACAAGTTAATATTGGTTTGGTGCGAAAAATTCATTTGGCACCAGACAATTCACATGTGATTGCAGAAATTGAGCTCAGTAAAGACAGCCGCGGTTTTGCAGCAAAAGATGCACGTTTTTGGGTAGTGCGCCCTCGCATTGGCACCAGTGGTGTTTCAGGCATCGACACCTTGCTTTCAGGGTCGTATATTGAAGTTGATGGCGGCAAAGCAACCACCAAGCAAGATCAGTTTGTCGGTTTAGAAACTCCGCCCGTTGTGCCGTCAGATGTACAAGGTAAAGTCTTTTTCCTCACTGCGGATGATTTAGGCTCGTTAGATATTGGCTCTCCGATTTATTATCGACGGATTAATGTGGGTCAAATTACCGCTTATAATTTATCTAAAGATGGTCAGCATGTTGAATTACAAACTTTTATTCGCGCGCCATACGATAAATTTGTCACCACCGATGCGCGTTTTTGGCAAGCCAGTGGTGTAGATGTCAGCCTAAATGCTTCTGGCTTTAGCTTAAATACACAGTCTTTAGCGACCATTGTTGCAGGCGGTATTGCATTTGGTTATCCAGACAATTCCAATGCGGGTGTTGCACCGGCTCAAAGTCATTTTAATCTGTGGAATTCTCGGGTTGATGCGTTAAAAATCCCAGATGGCAAACCGCATCGTGTGATTATGTATTTTGACACCTCTTTACGTGGTCTCGCTGTGGGTGCTCCTGTCGACTTTATGGGCATTAATATTGGTGATGTAACCGCCATTAATGTTGAGTTTGATCAACATTATCGTAAATTACGCATGCGTGTCGATGCAGTGCTCTATCCTTCTCGCCTAGCCAATGGCAAAGAATTAGACCCAACAGGCATTATTTTCAAACGCTTTATTGATAACGGATGGCGCGCGCAAATGCGTACCGGCAGCTTATTAACTGGGCAAAATTATATTGCCTTTGATAAATTCCCGAAAGCACCGCCTGTGGGTTTAATCCAACATGAAAACGGCGTTGTTGAAGTGCCAACTACACCGCCTGAACTCAACAGCCTACAAGCACAAGTTTCTGAAATTGCAGATAAAGTCAGCAAATTCCCAATTACGGAAATTGGTGCAGATGTCAGAAAAACATTAAAGAGTATGAATACCACCATCGAATCGACAGATAAACTGGTCAAACAACTCGACACTAAAGTGGCGCCAGATTTCCAAGCCACCTTAAATGATGCACGTAAAACCATGCAATCTACCGAATCGATTTTATCGGGCGATGCACCAATGCAACAAGATTTACGCCGTGCCTTACAGCAAGTGACGCGCACCGCAGCATCATTACAATTAATGTCGGATTATATTGAACAACATCCTGAATCTTTAATTCGTGGTAAACCGGGAGAGAAGAAAAATGAGAAATAAGACATTACATCGCGTGCGTTTTTCTTCAACTGTTTATCGTACAACAGCAGGCTTATTTAGCCTTGCTGCACTTGGGCTAACGGCATGCTCAAGTTCAGTAACACCGAACTACTACACGCTTGCGCCGCGTGTAGTACCCACCGCGCAACCCACCTTACGCGTCATCGAGTTATTGCCGGTCAATTTACCTGACCGTTTAGACCGTGCGTCGCTGATGATTAATAGCGAACAAGGTCAGGCAAAAATTTTAGATAACGACCGTTGGACGTCTAATTTAGCCGTTGAACTGCATGACAGTTTATCGGCAGGGTTACAACAACAGCTCGGTGCAGTCGACCGCTATAGCAGTGGCATGCCCAATGGCAAAATTGCCTACCGGATTGCAACAGACTTTTCACGTTTCGATACGATTCAATCGGCATCTAACCCCAATCATAACCGCGTTGAAGTTGAAGTGAGCTGGACGATTAAACCCATTATCGCAAACCCTGTGAATGCATCGAATGTAGCGCGCTCACTGAGCTGCCGAATGACGTTTAATCAAACCATTGCAAGCCCATTTAAAATTCCAGATACCGTAAATGCATCGCGTAGTGCTTTAAATCGTGTCATCACTGCTATTTCAAATACGGTGATTGCATCTGAGAAAGGAACAACACAGGTACCTGTTGCAATTTGTGGCTAAGATCGTGCTAAATATGCAACATAAACTCTCATTCGTGAGAGTTTATGTGCTTTTGTATTACGATAAAATAACCACAGATTTCATTAATAAGGAGAATTCTTATGTTCGATATGCGCTTGGCAAAAGACCGTGGTACAGCTCAACACGGCTGGTTGCATTCACAGCATAGTTTCTCTTTTGCAAATTATTGGGATCCCAAACAAGTCGGCTTCTCTGATTTATTGGTGATTAATGATGATACCGTAAGTCCTTCAAAAGGTTTTGGCACACATCCCCATCAAAACATGGAAATTATTTCCTATGTGCTTGAAGGTGCTTTAGCACATAAAGATTCTATGGGAACGGGTTCAATCATTGTGCCGGGAGATATTCAATTGATGAGTGCAGGCGCTGGCATTGCACACAGCGAGTTTAATCATTCAGCAACCGACAATGTCCATTTTTTACAAATTTGGATTGTACCCAATCAAGCCAATAGCACACCAAGTTATCAGCAACTGCATATTGCCGATGAAGATAAACGCGGTAAATTTCATTTAATGATTACACCGAATGCTGCTGAGAAAACCTTAAGCATCAAACAAGACATTAACATTTATTCAGGTTTGTTTGATGGCGCGGAACAAGCCAATTTCGAGGTTGCCGAGCATCGCTATGTATATGTGCATGTTGCCAAAGGTTCGGTTGATATCAATGGGCAAATGTTTCATGCCGGCGATGCTGCACGCATTCGTAGCGCACAAAACTTGCATTTCAGCCAAGGCCAAAATGCAGACGTTTTAATTTTTGATCTGCGTCCAAACGAATTACCGCAAATCTAAAACCAACCCATAAAAAAAGTCGGCTCAATTTAAATTCAGCCGACTTTTTTCATTTAAGTGACAATCTGCTTACGTAGCAAGACTGTACCCACCGAATAGCCTGCGCCAAAAGAACTTAACACCGCGTATTCATGATGTGCCACTTCATGTCCTGTTTTATGCAATGCAATCATCACACCCGCAGAAGAGGTATTGGCAAATTCATCTAAAATAATGGGTGCGCGGTTTAAATCGGCGTCTTTGCCAGCCACATATTTTAAAATTAATTCATTCATATTGGCATTGGCTTGGTGTAACCAAAACCGTTTCACGTCATCTGCAGTCAGCTGATTTTTCGCTAATTGCTCACTAATCATTTTAGCAACCAATGGACACACTTCTTTAAAAACTTTGCGGCCATCTTGTTTAAACAATAAACCTTCGCCTGAAACATCTTCACAGCGGTTTAAAAAGCCAAAATTATTGCGAATATTATTAGAAAATTGAGTTTTCAAATGAATATCTAAAATTTCATAGCCAGTTTTATCTTCACAGTCTTCAATAATGGCGGCGGTTGCAACATCACCAAAAATAAAATGGCTGTCGCGTTGGGTAAAATCTAAATGACCAGAGGTAAATTCAGCATTGATCAGTAATACACGGCGTGCGCCGGTTTTAATGGCGCTATAGGCTTGCTGAATAGCAAAAGTTGCAGATGAACAAGCCACATTCATGTCATATGCATAACCTTGAATGCCCAATTCTGCTTGAATTTCAATGGCGACCGAAGGATAGGCACGTTGCATGTTCGAACAAGCCAAAATTACCACATCAATCTCTTCAGCAGAGACATTTGCTGCGTCCATTGCGCGTTTAGCAGCAAGCACACCCCACTCGGCTTGTAATGACAATTCATCATTTGCACGTGCTTGTAATTTCGGGCGCATGCGCTGAATATCTAAAATGCCGTCTTTTTCGACCACATAACGGCGCTGAATGCCCGAGGCTTTTTCAATAAATTCAGCACTTGAACCTTGCAACTCAAGCACTTCGCCTGCAGCAATTTGCTCGGCATGTTGCTGATTATATTGTGCAACATAAGCATTCAAACTCGTCACCAATTCTTCATTGCTAATCGAACTTTCAGGGTGATACAACCCTGTACCTGTAATGCGAATGCTCATGTAAAACTCCTGTGTGTGACCCTAGCGCAAATCGGCTTTTTCCCACCATTTTTGCAAACGTGCAGGCGAAATGGGCATTTTGGTTTTCATGGGCTGCGAAAATAATGAAATGCGGAATTCTTCAATCATTAGATACAATTCATGCAAACGCGGATCATGCTTAAAATTAAACAATTTTTCCATCCAAGGGTCGACTTGATCAATAGCTGCCGTGTCTCTTTGTAGATTATTTGGTAAACGCTCCAGTCGCACCATTAGCGCCTTTAAGAAGCGTGGAAAGGCTTGCCAAATCTGCAAAGGTTGTGTATAGACAAAGCTATCTAGCTGCATTAAATCGAGCTGATCTTCAATATCATCTATACTTTTGCCAAAAATATCAGAATCAATACCAAGTAATTGACGGCGAATTGCCTGCCAAGTGATAAAAATATCATTCAGTTGAGTTAATACCTGCTGACCACAACTCAAAAATTGTTGTTTCACCACCGTTAATGTCTGCTGATAATGCTGTTCATCCACAGGTAATTCATTTAATGCCTGATCCAAAGTTGCATAAACCAACATTTGTTCTAGCTTGGCTTTATCGCCCAGTGGTGCAAATGCCAGTGCCATGGGTTTAGAAATTTGCTTTTTCAACTGTCGAATCGCATCGCCCAATTGCAAATGAATTAAGCGAATAATACCTTGGCGATGTTTAGAAATGGCTTCTTGCTGGTCGTTAAAGGTTTGAATCACCACGCCCGATTCATCTTTCACATCTAAATTTGCAAACGCCTTGGTCGGAACAAGTGCTTGATATTGTTTAACTATCACCCCTGTGACTTTTTGCGAAGCTTCAAACACAAAATTGTTTGGGAAAGTTTTAAACTCGCCTTTTAACTGCTGCACAGGTCGATGCGTGTCGCTCTTGCAACGGGCTTTGAGTTCAGATAAATCACGCCCTTGCTGCAAAATTTGCCCTTTGGCATCGACCACCAAAATATATGGCAATAAATAGGCATCGACCTTTTCAAAAGAAAAATCTTTTTCAGTAATTGCTTCACCGCGTAGTGCAAAAGCCAAATATTTAAACAAATGCTCACGCAAATGCATGGCATCAATGCCTTTAAGGAGCTTTTGTACGGTGTCTGGAATAGGCACTAAATGACGGCGTTTATCTTTTGGTAAGGTTTTGAGCAGCGCTTCAATGAGAGCATATCGCCAACCGGGAATGCCCCACGACCAAATATTCTCATCGACTTGCGCGAGCGCTTGGAGTGGAATTTTCACCATCGCACCATCTTGGTCATGGCTTGGGTCAAAACGATAAGTCGTAGCTAAGCGTAATTCCCCATTGTGCAAATAATCGGGGAATTGCTGTGTGGTTGGACGGTCGGTTTGCCACAGTGCGTCATCTTCTACAAATAAATAACGCGGCTGAGTGGGTTCGATAGTTGCGCGCCAATCTTCAAAACTGCTGCGGCTTGCCACATCATTCGGGACACGTTCGGCATAAAATTGGTAAATGGTTTCTTCATCGACCACTAAATCACGGCGGCGAAGTTTGTCTTCCACTCGCTCAACTTCTTCCAATTTACGTAAATTGTGCTGCAAAAATGGCGGCGTTGTTCCTAGTTTTCCGGTGGTTAGTGCATCTCTTAAGAAAATTTCATGGGCAGCCAAATGGTCAACTTTTTCAAAATTGATTAGGCGCTTCGGTTCAATAATTAAACCAAACAACGAAATTTGGTCGTATGCATTCACAATGCCGGCTTTTTTAGACCAATGCGGCTCAAAATAATGGTGTTTTAATAAATCACGCGCGGCCAACAAAATCCATTCTGGCTCAATTTTCGCAAGTGTACGTAAATAAACCTGTGAAGTTTCCACCATCTCAAACGCCATAATCCACGGTGTATTGGTTTTATGTAAAGTACTGGCCGGAAACACTTTAGCTTTTTGCTGACGCACCGCCATAAAAATATTACGTTCATCGGTTTTGTTGGCAATAAATGACAATAAGCCGGTTAATAAAGCCCGATGCAGGTTTTCATAACTGGCAGCTTTAGCATTAAAGCTTAAATTTAAACCTTGAACCAAATCAAGCAATTGACTATGGGTTTGTCTCCATTCGCGTAAACGCAGCCAACTTAAAAAATGCTGTTTAGCAAATTGACGGCGTTTATTTTCACTCATTTGCTCGCGGTTATTTTGCAGCGTATCCCACAGTTTGAGATAAAACAAAAAGTCGGAATCGGCTTCTTTGAACAAAGCATGTTTTTGGTCGGCTTGCATTTGTTTGTCGGCAGGACGTTCACGTGGGTCTTGTACCGCCAAGGCACTGACAATAATCAACACTTCGTTCAGCACGCCAAAATGCGCGCCGCCCACCAACATACGGGCTAAACGTGGGTCGATGGGCATTTTGGCCATCATTTGCCCAACTTTGGTCAATTCCGATTTTTTATCGTTAAATGCACCCAGCTCAATCAGCAATTTACGCCCATCATTCACTAAACGATGATCGGGCGGTTCAATAAAATCAAAATTTTCAAGCGCGCCTAAACCCAAACTTTGCATTTGCAAAATCACTGAGGCTAAATTAGTCCGCTTAATTTCAGGTTCGGTAAATTCAGGACGACTTAAAAAATCTTCTTCGCTATATAAGCGAATACACACACCGGCCGCAATACGCCCACAGCGGCCTTTACGCTGATTCGCCGCCGCTTGGGATACCGCTTCAATCGGTAAGCGCTGGACACGAGAGCGATAGTTATAGCGTGAAATACGGGCAAAGCCTGCATCAATCACATAACGAATATTCGGTACAGTTAAAGCGGTTTCTGCCACGTTGGTGGCAATAATAATGCGTCGCCCACCACCAGTTGGGTGGAAGATTTTTTGTTGCTCTGCCAAAGCCAAACGTGCATACAACGGTAAAATTTGCGTATGCCGCGGGCCATATTTTTGCAAAGTTTCTTGCAGTTCGCGAATTTCTTGTTCTGTACTGGAAAAAATTAAAATATCGGCATGTTCAGGATGACCTTTTGCAGCCGCATCGGCAAAGCATTCTTCCACCGCTTGTACCACAGCACGCGGTAAATTTTCTTCAAAATCATCAAATTCATCGTCATCACTACCGCCAATGTTCATTTCAGAAATAGGACGGTAACGCACTTCTACAGGAAAACTACGGCCTTCAACTTCAAATACCGGCGCGTTATTAAAATACTGGCTAAAGCGATTTACATCTAAAGTTGCAGAAGTAATAATCACTTTTAAGTCAGGGCGTTTGGGCAATAATTGTTTTAAATAGCCCATAATAAAATCAATATTAAGTGAACGCTCGTGCGCTTCATCAATAATAATGGTGTCGTATTTGTTTAAATAGCGGTCGTGGGTTAATTCAGCCAGTAAAATCCCGTCTGTCATTAAACGTACAATTGAATCGTTCGAGCCTTGTTCGTTAAAACGGACTTTAAAACCAATCGCATCACCTAAATTTTGCCCGACTTCTTCGGCTATCCGCTGCGAAACGCTGCGTGCAGCAAGTCGGCGTGGCTGAGTATGTCCAATCATGCCGGTTAAACCACGCCCGGCCAGCATGGCAATTTGGGGTAATTGTGTGGTTTTTCCCGAACCGGTTTCCCCTGCCACAATAATGACTTGATGTTGTTGAATGGCTTGAATTAATTGTTCGGCAGATTGCGTTACAGGCAAATCTTGATTGAGCTTAATGTTTGGCAAGCGTGCAAGACGTTTAACCACTTGGGCATGCGAATGCTCAAACAAGCTTTGATATTGCTGCGGATGGGCATCTTTGCCTTTTTTGAGCCGATTTAAACGATGTCGGTCACGCGCCATAACCAATTGATCTACATTTAAACCACTTTGCACAGAAGCCTTTCCTAACACACAAAAGAAAGCATTTTACTCGACTCTGTCTATGATAGAAAGGCATAGATTTTGTCGATTTTCTACGATTTCAGCTTGAATTTTATTGGCTTTCTCCCCATATTATTATTCGAATTTATCTACAGACTTTTTAATGTCATATTAATGGGTTAAAAGTGTGAAGTCAGAGTAAATTTGAATCAACCTCTGTCTTAATTCAATTTTCCGATTTATTGCATTAAAAAATTCTGTTTCCTCAATCGAGAAAATTTAATTATTCTGAACCTCGTAAACAGATAACTCACTTCTTAAGTGTTACGGAGAAAAAAATGAGCTTAATTAATACTGAAGTTAAACCTTTTAAAGTAAATGCATTCCACAATGGTCAATTCATTGAAGTGACTGAAGCTGACCTTAAAGGTAAATGGTCTGTTCTTATTTTCATGCCAGCTGCATTTACCTTTAACTGCCCAACTGAAGTTGAAGACGCTGCTGACAACTACGAAGAATTCAAAAAAGCGGGTGCAGAAGTTTATATCGTAACTACAGATACGCACTTCTCTCACAAAGTATGGCACGAAACTTCACCAGCAGTAGGTAAAGCTCAATTCCCACTTATCGGCGATCCAACGCATCAATTAACTCGCGCGTTTGACGTTCATATTGAAGAAGAAGGTCTTGCTCTTCGCGGTACATTTATCATCAACCCTGAAGGTGTGATCAAAACTTTAGAAGTTCATGACAATGCCATTGCACGTGACGTTTCTGAAACTTTACGTAAACTTAAAGCAGCGCAGTTCGTTGCAAATCACCCAGGTGAAGTTTGCCCTGCAAAATGGAAAGAAGGTCAAACTACCCTTGCACCTTCAATCGACTTGGTTGGTAAAATCTAAGTTGAGATTTAAAAAAACCACGCATTGTTGCGTGGTTTTTTTATTTATGCATTTTTAGCACTAAACCATTTTTGTTCAATAGCATCAAAACACCATTGATAAATAAAAGTATAAACAAAAATACAGTTGGTAATACCGAAATCTAATAAAAACGCATCGATCAAATTCATTTTTAAGGTATACGCAAAAATGGGAATGGTGATGATCATTAAACCACCCTCAAAACCAATCGCATGTAAAATACGGAAAAACACAGTCCGTTTAAATTGATACTTTTGTTCTGCTTTTTCAAATAAAGCATTAAAAATCATATTCCAAAATACAGAAATGCCACACATAATCAGCATTAACAAACCACTTTCTTCGAGCGGTAGACTAAAAAAATAACTGAGTCCATACGCAATCACCACCAACAAAATGGCTTCATACATGACTGCATGGATGATTCTTTTTTTTGAGATCAACATGATCGCACGCGTTTAAATATCCTTTATGGTTGAATAGTTGGCATTATATTTTTATAATATTGATTATTACAGTCAGGTTCTTTCAAAGAAATTGATAGATGAACATTAACCAAGAACAGCTCACCATTTTTAAAACCGTGATGGAAACAGGTTCTTTTTCTGCTGCCGCACGGCAATTAGGAAAAGTGCCGTCTACGGTCAGTATGTCAATTGCCAATTTAGAAATTGATTTAAACTTACAACTGTTTGAACGCGTTGGGCGCGAACCCGTACCAACCGCCGCAGCACAACAGCTGTATGAACGGACGGTTCATCTAATTACCGAAATAAAACAATGGAAGCAGCATGCCTATGCTTTAAGCTCAGGCTTAGAGGCTGCATTAAATATTGTTGTGGTTTCAGAACTGATTCATACCGATTGGGTCGATTACATTACCGTCCTTGAGCAGCAATTCCCAACCTTAAGCATTCATATTTTTTCGGCCCCACAAGAAGATGCCCAACGCATGCTCATGCGTGGCGAGGTGCAGTTTGCATTAATGTTTGAACGTGAATGTTTAGACCAACGTGAATTATTTATCGAATTAAAACGAGAAACTTTAGTTGCGGTGGCGAGTCAAGAGCATGCTTTAGCACAATTCGAAAGTATTTCCTTAGAACAATTACAGCAGCAACGCCAAATTATTGTGACCAGCCGCGACAAAAAAGTGAAACCCGACTTACTGTTTTCGCAAGATTATTGGCGCACAGACCATCATCATGTTGCACTATCGCTGATTCAACAAGGTTTAGGTTGGGGCATTTTACCTTTAGAGCTTTTTAAGCAGCAGCCACAACTCTCGCAGCACATTAAAATTTTGAACATCGAAAATTTTACCGCACAAATGGAATATTTTTTGGACTTGGTTTGGAGCAAAGAAACTGAACTTGGGCTTGCCAGTCGCTTTTTAATTGATTATGTGCGTAAGCAACGCGAGCATTTAAAATAGATCGAACGCTTTTGCCGATTTATTCAGCAATCTTTTGAAAAAAGATATGCTATAACTGCATACAGACTCAACAAAAAGATTCGTTCCTTATGACTCATTCGGCATTATCTCAACTTAAAAACTTAACTACTATTGTTGCAGATAGTAGCGATCTGACTGCAATTGAAAAGTTTCGTCCATTAGATGCAACCACTAATCCATCATTAATTACCGCTGCGGCATCTCAGCCAGAAAATAAAACGTTAATTGAAGATGCCTACAACCAAGCCAAGCAAGAAGGCTTCTCGTCAGATGCGCTAATTGAACGCACCATTGATATTTTAACGGTCAAATTCGGCGTTGAAATTTTAAAATTAATTGATGGTCGTGTTTCAACTGAAGTTGATGCAAGCTTATCTTACGACACTGCTGCAACCATTGCCAAAGCCAAAGAATTACTGGCACTGTATAAACAATATGGCGTTGCACAAGAGCGTATTTTAATTAAAATTGCCTCGACATGGGATGGCATTCAAGCCGCAAAAGCCCTTGAAGCGGAAGGCATTCACTGTAACTTAACTTTATTGTTTGGTTTACACCAAGCCAAAGCCTGCGCCGATGCCAAGGTTACCTTAATTTCACCGTTTGTCGGCCGCATTTTAGATTGGTATAAAAAAGCTGAAAATGTGACTGCATACCCTATTGAAAAAGATCCAGGCGTATTATCGGTTAAAGCCATTTTTGATTATTACAAAAGCCACGGCATTAAAACTGAAGTGATGGGTGCAAGCTTCCGTAGTCCTGAACAAGTTTTGGCTTTGGCAGGTTGCGACTTACTCACGGTTGCACCAAACCTACTCGATCAACTCGAACAAAGCCAACAAACCGTCACTGCACAATTAGTTGCAACCAACGCAACAACCCATTCTGTGGAAGAAATTTCTCATGCAGAATTTAAACAACAACTTGAACAAGACTTAATGGCATTTCAGCTATTGCAATCTGGTATTGATGGGTTTATTAAAGCACGCGAGCAATTAAGTGTTCTTTTACGTCAAAGCTTTGGCATTGATGCTCAATTAAAACCTTAAAATACAGTAGATAATCTATTGTTTCGGGTGTATTTTATAGCACTAAAATACACCCTTTATTTATAGTAAATGGGATTCCGCGTTTATCAATCCTTCCTCTAGGTTGTTCCATGTTGGGCATTGTTCATCTTTCCACTTTTATTATTGGCACCATTTTAATTGTTTTATTACCCGGTCCAAATTCGCTATATTTACTCGCCACCGCTTCACGATATGGCATACGCGCAGGTTATCTTGCCGCTTTAGGCATTATTACAGGCGATAGCTTACTTATTTTAGCCACGGTTTTGGGTGCAGCATCAATTTTACACACCTACCCTGTAACCTTTATTGCGCTTAAAATTATTGGGGCATCTTATTTAAGTTATTTGGGTATTAAGTTATTTTTACACAGTGTTGAAACATGGAAAAAACATCATAACCCACCAGAAACTTTAGCCATTGAAGCCGATATTTCAGAACTTGCCAAAGCACAAACGCCGTATCGGACGGCGCTTACCATTAGCTTACTCAACCCCAAAGCCATTTTATTTTTTCTGTCATTCTTCGTACAGTTTGTTGATGCCAAAGCCAGCTCCCCCGCTTTGAGTTTTTTATGTTTGGCGCTTATTCTACAAAGCATTAGTTTTAGCTATTTAACCCTACTTATTTTTGGCGGACGTAAACTGGCTAACTATTTTTCACAGCATCATCGCTTATCTAGTGTGGCCATTTGTATTGTCGGCATTTTATTTATTGCATTTAGCCTAAAACTTGCTTTTTCAAGTATTTAAATTAAAAAATGGCTAAAAATAAAAGAATGATCGGATTTCGATCTAAATAAAAAATTAAAGTAAAAATTATTTTCAAATTCCCACAACACAACAAAAACCATAAAAAATCCCCTTTTATTCGGGGATTTTTTAGCAAACTTACATAAAGAATCAACGGCGATTATAAATAGCCATGGCCGCAGGTAAATTCTTTTGCATTGCTTCAATACGCTGCTGATTCGATGGATGGGTTGATAAGAATGCGGGACTACCTGCGCCTTCCATCTTATTCATTTTTTGCCATAAGGTTAATGCCGCTTGTGGGTTATAGCCCGCTTTTGCCATCAACATTAAACCGCCATAATCTGCACGTGTTTCCAAGCTCCGTGAATATGGTAATCCTACACCAATCTGGCTGCCTAAATCTAAAGCAGTTCCACCTAAACCACCGGCACTGTTGCCAACATAGCCTTTACCAATATCAACGGCAATGTTGGTCAATACATCGGCACCGACTTTATTTTTAGAATGTTCTTCTAAAGCATGTGTCATTTCATGCCCCATCACCGCAGCAATTTCTGCATCGGTTAGGTTTAATTTATTCACAATGCCTGTATAAAACACAACTTTACCACCAGGGGCAACATAGGCATTAATGGTGTCAGATTTCAGTACCGCCAATTGCCAGTTAAATGCCTGACCCGTTTGGTTCATTTGATTGGCATATGGAATTAAGCGTAGCATGACTGCGTTAATGCGCTTATAGGTCGATGAGGATGTATCTAACTGACCTTTTTGCTGTGCATCCTGACGCATTTTAGTAAAACTTTGCGCAGCTGAAGCATTTAAAGTGGCAGAATCTGCACCTGCCATATCGGCAATGGTGGTACAACCATGCAAACCTAACATTGCTGTACAAATAACAGCGCCCTGCATCCAATTCATTTTCATGCAAAAAACTCCACAATATTTCATTTATTCAATGCTTTTTTCAATTATATATAAAATATTTTTATAACTGTATGTGCTGTTTTACAGTTGAACTGTTTCATTGTGTAATTGCTGTTTATCTGAACATAAACAAAAGCCAAAACAATAAACAAATTAAATTCAATGCAAAATAAATTTTACCCAAAACTTGGGTCAGCTTGTGGAATCGGGGTTGATGCCGCACCAACAATAAAAAAATATTTTGCAATAAAATCAGCGGTAAAAACACGCAGGCCAAAACTAAAGTTAACCCGATAAACCCAGAAAGCAATACATCTTGATGATGCGTCTGATCTGAAACAATCAGCATAGCAATAGATGGCGCGCCACCCAAAGCAAATAAAAAAGAATAAAACAAGGTTTTGGTTAAATCGGCATTTAACTTCATAAACAGACTTTAAAAAAATAACTGACCATTTGTTTTAACTGGATTTTTTAAATTGTAGTAGTCAACTTTGGTCGATAAAAAACGCGCCATATAGGCGCGTTTTCAACTTTAGCACTAAATATTAAACTTAGTTGCCAAATGGATGACGTAAAATAATGGTTTCATCACGGTCTGGACCGGTCGACACGATATCAATTGGACATTCAATTAATTGCTCAATACGTTTAATGTAGTTAATCGCATTTTCTGGCAATTGATCCATTGATTTCACACCAAACGTTGATTCAGACCAACCTGGGAGTGTTTCGTAAATTGGTTTTAAGGTTTCATACGCTAGTGCGTCAGATGAACCAACACAGCCTGAATCTGCACTTTCATAACCTACGCAGATTTTGATCTCTTCTAAACCATCTAATACGTCAAGTTTAGTTAAGCAAATACCAGATAGTGAGTTTACATCTACCGAACGGCGTAGAATTTCAGCATCAAACCAACCACAACGGCGTTGACGACCTGTAGATGCACCAAATTCGTGACCAACTGTGCCTAAATGTTTACCAATCGCATCGCCTTCATCAGCGGCTGCGTCATAAACCAATTCGGTTGGGAATGGGCCAGCACCGACACGCGTGGTATATGCTTTAGTGATACCAAGCACATAGTCTAAATGTAATGGACCTAAACCAGAACCCGAGCTTACGCCGCCCGCAGTTGTGTTTGAAGATGTTACATACGGATATGTACCATGGTCGATGTCAAGCAACGAACCTTGCGCACCTTCAAACATGATGTTTTTGCCCGCTTTACGGCAATCGTGTAATTCAGTTGTTACATCAATCACTAATGGAGCAACCACTTCACGCCATTGGTCACACAGTGCCAATACATCTTCAAGTTTAACTGCTTCAACACCATAGTATTGAGTCAATTGGAAGTTATGGTATTCCAATAATTCAGTGAGTTGTGCAGTTAAATGCTCGCCACCACGAACAAGGTCGGCAACGCGAATGGCACGGCGCGCAACTTTATCTTCATAGGCTGGGCCAATACCACGACCTGTTGTACCAATTTTAGCATTACCACGTTTTTTCTCACGTGCTTGGTCTAATGCAATATGGTTTGGAAGAATTAATGGACAGTTTGGAGAAATACGTAAACGTTCTTTAACAGGAACGCCTTCTTTTTCCAGAATATCCATTTCTGTAATGAGTGCAGCTGGAGAAAGTACCACACCATTTCCAATTAAGCACAATACGTTTTCACGTAAAATACCCGATGGAATAAGATGCAAAACGGTCTTTTTCCCGCCAACAACTAGCGTATGACCAGCGTTGTGTCCACCTTGATAACGAACTACGGCAGCCGCTTGATCTGTAAGCAGGTCAACGATTTTACCTTTACCTTCGTCGCCCCATTGGGTACCAAGTACCACAACATTCTTGCCCATAATAGCCTCAATTACATCATGCTGTTAAAACTGAAAAAATAGCCAATTTGCTTGTTATTGATCAACAAATTAGCCATTCACTAAATTTTTTCGATCTGCCAAATATTATTCTTGAGCAACAAAACGTGTGTTGCATAAGGAATAGAAGTCAAATCATCATTTCCAAGCAATTGCACAACACGATGCCCTTCTGCACGAGCTTCTGCAATTGCTTTAACTAATTCGGGTTGCTGCCCTTTAGGTGCTACTATAGTTTCTATCTGTTCAAACTGCCCTGCGACCAAAGCATAAATATCGCAGCTAAAACCTGTTGCAGGACGCGCACGACCAAAATGTTCACCAATGCCATCGTAGCGCCCACCTTTTGCTAAAGGGGTTGCCCATTGTGGCGCATAAACGGCATACATTAAACCCGTATGGTAGTGATAACTGCGCAGTTCAACCACATCAATACCAATATTTAGCTCTGGCCAATATTTTTGAATCGCTTGACGTGCTTCTACTAAAATAGCCAATGCTGTTTTAAAAGCATCATCATTTAACACATCTGCACTTAAATATTGTTGCAATGCGTCTAAATCACTTGCATAACGACCTAAAGTGTAGAAATCATCACCAAATGGCAATTGTGCTGTAAATTCTTTTAATTCAGGTAAGGCTTTACGCTGATATAAATCCGATAAAGCAGCTTCAGTGTCTTTATTTAATTGTGCTTTATTGACCAAACTACGGAATAAACCGACATGCCCTAAATCTAAATGCGCACCTTCTAAGAAATCGAAACGTCCTAACAAACCCAACATTAGGTTAATCAGTTCGATGTCTGCATCAATACTTTCTTGCCCGAAAAGTTCAGCACCCAATTGTAAAGGTGTGCGCGATGCACTTAGCCCTTGTGGGCGTGTATGCAACACGGTACCGGCATAGCAATAACGTGCAATGCCTTCAACGGCGTGGACATGTGCATCGATACGTGCAACTTGCGGTGTGATATCGGCACGAATTCCAAGCAGACGCCCCGATAACTGATCAATGACTTTAAACGAAACTAAATCTAAGTCTTGATTCGGTTTAGAAAGTGAAGAAAGAGATTCGATATACTCAATAAATGGTGTATAGACCAATTGGTAGCCATGAACCGACAAATAATCTAAAGCTTCACGGCGAAAGGTTTCAATTACTTGCGCTTGTTCGGGTAGCACATCGGCTACACCATCAGGCAACAACCATGTCTCTGAAATGGGCATGCTAACAACCTAAAATCTGATCGAAGCGGTCATAATCCGCATAAAAAAATCGGGAACACACCCGATTTCTCCTAGTCTAGCACGTAAGTTATACTCATGCACCTGACAATTTTGGGAAATTATAACCTTAAAACTCGCCCAAAGTGGCAGGCTTTCTCTTTATTTTAAGCATACAACCCATTGAATTAGGTACGACTGCGTGTATCTTCTGCATTTTGTGTATTTATAACGGCAAAGTCGTGGTTTGTTTAATGTTTTGTAAAGGAATTTCGGTTTTTACGTTTTGGATTCCTGTAATTTTATTCAGCCGTTGAATCTGAAATTTTCGATACGCTTCTAAATCTGCCACCACAATACGCAAGAAAAAATCACAATCGCCTGCCATTAACTGACATTCCACCACTTCGGGCAAATCTTGAATAGATTCTACAAAATTATTCACGGTTTTCGCTTCTTGGTCTTTTAACCAAATCCGAGCAAATACGGTCAAACCTAAATTCACTTTCATGGGATTAATTAACGCGACATATTTTTCAATCACGCCATCTTCTTCAAGCTGCTTTACACGGCGCAAACAAGGCGATGCCGATAAACCGACAATTTCTGCAAGTTCGTTGTTTTGCAGCTTCCCATTTTGCTGCAAGACTTGCAAAATATGCGTATCAATTTTATCCAAAACAACATCCCGAGTATAAAATTTCAATTTCCATCTATTATTTAGCATAAAAAACCTATTCACAAGCAATTATCTAAATAATTTAGTAACAAATAGCGGTTCCTTTTCCATAAAATAGCTTTTCTCATCGCATTGTATTTGATTTTTAAAAGGTAATTTGGTCATGTTGGCACAAAAAGATACGGTACAAAATTTAAATGAGTCGGAGGACTTGGCTGAATTTAAACGTGGCCTTAAAGTATCTATTCCTGTGCTGCTTGGCATTATTCCTTTTGCTTTAGTGCTAGGCACACAAGCCACCCAAAAAGGGTTTAGCATTTTAGAAATTCCCCTTCTAACCGGCTTAAACTTTGCTGGCGGTTCAGAATTTGCGGTTTTAGAAGTATGGACCAATCCGCCACAAATTCTTATGCTCATGTTCATTACTTTTTTAGTGAATAGTCGCCATTTATTAATGGGTGCAAGCCTTGTGCCTTACTTAAAACACCTGCCTAATTCAAAAGTATTTCCTGCATTATTTTTTATGTGCGATGAAACATGGGCAATGGGTTTGGCAGATGCACAGCGAAATTCTAAAACCCGTACCACACCGCATTTTAGCCTCTCTTTTTATTCGGGGATGTGCTTTTCACTGTATGCCATGTGGATTGGATTTACTGCACTCGGTGGCATGATTGGCCCTGTTCTCGGCGATATTTCTCGCTTTGGCTTTGATATGGCATTTCCTGCGGTGTTTTTAGTGTTACTTAAAGGCATGTGGAAAGGTTTTCATGCGGCTCGCCCATGGTTTGTGAGTCTTGCAGCAGCAGTAGTGGCGTATCTTTATTTGCCCCAAGGTTGGTATGTCCCTGTAGGCGCCATTACTGGCATCGTAACCGCATTTTTATTGGCAGGAGATGAAGAAGAATGATTCATCTTTCAACCTTACTTGCAATTTTATGCATTGCATTCACCACCTATATGACACGGCTTTTAGGTTATGTATTACTGAAAAATAAGACTTTAACCAAACGCCAAGCCAATATTTTAGAAGTTGTGCCCGGCTGCGTATTAATTTCGGTGATTGCGCCTTATTTTGTACAAAATAATGTTGCCGACTTAATTGCAATGGCAATTACTTTACTGGCGGCAAGCAGATTTTCACTGCTCCCGACGGTTATTATTAGTATGTTTTCAGCAGCAATTTTACGCTTAGTCCTTGCATGATGCGATTGCATCATGCATTTGCATTTAGAATCATTCTAAATCTGTTCAAACGACTCACATAAATCGAGCAAACGATTCGCATAACCCCATTCGTTGTCATACCACGCAAAAACTTTTGCTTGTCGCCCCACCACCATGGTTTGGCTTAAATCCACAATCAGTGACTCGGGTGAATGGTTAAAATCACTTGAGACCAAAGCTTCTTCGGTTACTGCCATAATCTTGCTATAGATGGTTTGCGCAGCCTCGATGAATGCTTGGTTTAAAGCGTCTACCGATATTTCTGACTGTGCAATAAAACTTAAATCTATTGCAGCAACATTAATGGTTGGAATACGAATCGAATAACCATCAATTCTGTGTTCCATTTTTGGCATGACTTGCTTAAGCGCACCTAATGCACTAGACGTGGTTGGAATAAAATTATGCCCTGCGGCTCTGGCACGGCGTATATCACGATGTGCATGATCTAAAACAGACTGATCGGCTGTTACCGCGTGTATTTCGGTCATTAACGCCGATTCAATTCCAAATTGATCATCTAAAATTTTTACCAACGGCACTAAGGCTTGAGTCGTACACGACACACTCGAAATAATTTTGTCGGATGTTTTCACATCTAAATGATTCACCCCATATACTACGGCTACATCTACCGTATCAAAAGGCGCTGCACCAATAATCACGCGTTTTGCGCCCGCCTGCAGATGGCGTGTTGCCGCCGCACGAGAACGAAATAAACCCGTACATTCTAAAACAACATCTATATTTAAAGTATCCCAAGGTAACTGGTCTGGGTTTGCCCCACGAAAAACTTGAATCTTTAGCTGTCGATGGGCCGTTTTAACCCATAAAAACTGATTTTCTTGTTCAATCACAATTTCAACCTGTCCTTTAAAACGGCCATGGGTTGAATCGTACTTAAATAAATGCACTAAGGTTTCGATGTCTGCAATATCATTAATCGCAACAATCTCAAAATGAAATGGCTGTGGACTTTCAAACCATGCGCGCACGGCATTACGACCAATTCGACCAAATCCATTGATTGCGACTCGTTGCATGATTTGTGTTTCCCAATGACATCAAATGAAGCGGATTATCTTAAAACATTCAAGATAGTGATGATAGTTGAATTATCAGCTTTTGAGTGCCAATTATCTCAGCATAAGCCACTTTCAAAACAAGAACTTATTTTTAAAAGTAAAATAGATAGGCAAACCTGATTTAATTTTCATAGATTTGTCGTAATTTAGCGCCAAAATCATTGGTCATACCCTTATTTTTCGTTATACTTTGGCGTTTTTAAAATTTTATAAGCCACGCATGAATCGAATATCATGATTCAATTCGATTCATGCGTTTAGCCAAAATGATAATGGAGTGACTTGTTGTGAGTACACGTTTTATGACTTCCGCTGAAATTCGTGAAGCCTTTTTGCATTTCTTTGAAACCAAAGGTCATACACGTGTCGCCTCAAGCTCGCTTGTCCCTGCCAATGACCCGACATTATTATTTACAAATGCGGGCATGAACCAGTTTAAAGACTGTTTCTTGGGTTTAGAAAAACGCGATTATATCCGTGCGACATCGTCACAAAAATGTGTCCGTGCCGGTGGTAAACATAACGACTTAGACAACGTTGGCTACACTGCGCGTCACCATACGTTTTTTGAAATGCTGGGTAACTTCTCGTTCGGCGATTACTTCAAACAACAAGCCATTACTTATGCTTGGGAATTTTTAACAAGCGAAGAATGGTTAGGTCTACCAAAAGACAAACTTTACGTGACTGTTTATGAAACTGACGATGAAGCTTTTGACATTTGGAACAAAGATGTAGGTATCGATGCGAGCCGTATTATCCGCATTGGCGACAACAAAGGCGAAAAATACGCATCAGATAACTTCTGGGCGATGGGTGATACGGGTCCGTGTGGTCCATGTTCTGAAATCTTCTTTGATCATGGCGATCATATTTGGGGTGGTCTACCGGGTACACCTGAAGAAGATGGCGACCGCTTTATTGAAATTTGGAACAACGTTTTCATGCAGTTTAACCGCACTGCAGACGGTGTTTTACATGCGCTTCCTGCACCATCTGTCGATACAGGCATGGGGCTTGAACGTATTTCTGCAGTTTTGCAACACGTTAATTCAAACTACGCAATCGACTTATTCCAACACTTAATTCAAGCTGCGGCTGAATTAGTCGGCATTAAAGATGAAGGACAACCTTCTTTACGTGTTCTTGCAGACCATGCACGTTCTTGTAGCTTCTTAATTGCCGATGGTGTGAATCCTTCAAACGAAGGTCGTGGTTATGTATTACGCCGTATTATTCGCCGTGCAGTTCGTCATGGCAATAAATTGGGTGCAACAGGTTCATTCTTCTACAAAATGTTACAGCCTTTAATTGATGTGATGGGCGAAGCTTATCCGCAACTTATTGAAAGCCGCGAGCGTATTGAAGCTGCACTACTTAAAGAAGAAGAGCAATTTGCCAAAACCTTAGAGCAAGGCTTAAAAGTACTTGAAAGCGAATTAAGCACGCTCAAAGGGAATGTGATTCCGGGCGAAGTGGTGTTTAAGCTTTATGACACTTACGGATTCCCTGCTGACTTAACTGCCGATATTGCGCGTGAACGTGAACTTAGCATTGATGAAGCTGGTTTTGACCGCGAAATGGCTGCACAACGCCAACGCGCGCGCGATGCAGGCAAGTTTAATGTGGACTACAACAGCATTGTGAATGTAGACAGCACCACGCAATTTGATGGTTATGATGCAACACAAGGCCAAGGTCAAATTATCGCTATTTACAAAGATGGTGCACAAGTTAACGAAGTGGTTGAAGGTGATGAAGCGCTCATCGTACTTAACCAAACGCCTTTTTATGCAGAAAGTGGCGGTCAAGTTGGCGACACAGGTATTTTCCAAAACGATACCGGTATTTTTGAAGTTCAAGATACCAAAAAATCGGGTTCTGCCTTCGTACATCAAGGTATTGTCACCATGGGAAGCTTAACTGCGAACCAAAATGTAAATGCCATCGTTAAAGCCGATTTACGTGATGCCACTGCACGCAACCACTCGGCAACGCATTTATTGCATGCTGCATTGCGTCAAATTTTAGGTGACCATGTGCAACAAAAAGGCTCATTGGTTGCATCAGAAATTTTACGTTTTGACTTTGCCAACGACCAACCGGTGTCATTCGAACAATTGCAACAAATTGAGCGTTTAGTCAATGCTGAAGTGATTGCCAACACCGTTGTTTCGACTGAATTGCTTGATATCGAATCTGCCAAAGCCAAAGGCGCAATGATGCTGTTTGGCGAAAAATATGGCGAAGAAGTTCGTGTACTTTCGATGGGTTCTATCATTGACGAGAAAAATTTCTCCATCGAACTGTGTGGCGGTATTCACGTTAAACGCACGGGCGATATCGGCTTATTTAAAATCACCTCTGAAGGTGGTGTGGCGGCAGGTGTGCGTCGTATTGAAGCGGTCACAGGCACCAAAGCTATTGAAGTTGCACAAAAAGCCGATACCGACATTCAACACATTAATGCTTTATTAAAAGCACAAAAAGATCAAACTGTAGAACGCGTTCAAGCTGCTGTAGAACAAAATTCAGCATTGCAAAAGCAAATTGAACAGCTCAACCAAAAGTTAGCCAACTTCCAAGCGGCAGAACTTTTAAGCCAAGTTCAAACCGTAGCGGGTCGTTCTACATTAATCGTGACTGTGCAAAATATGGATGCGAAATCACTCCGTAATTTGCATGACAGTGTAAAATCAAAATTAGAAGATGCTGTAATTATTTTAGCCGGTACTGACGCTGACAAAGTCAGCCTAATTGCATCGGTGGCTAAACAATTTACCGCTCATCTAAAAGCAGGCGACATCATCAAACACTTAAGTTCTGAACTTGGTGGTAAAGGTGGTGGTAAACCTGACTTAGCACAAGGTGGCGCGCCACTAAATGACAAGTTTGCCCCTGTTCTTGCAGCATTGCCTGCTTGGCTTGAGCAAAACTAAGACTTCACTTTTGTGTAACTGACCCTGAACGTCGCTCAGGGTCATGGCTTATATGGAATAAATATGGCTTTAATCGTTCAAAAATATGGTGGAACTTCAATGGGTACTGCCGAGCGCATTTTAAATGTTGCTCGCCGTGTGAAGCGTTGGCACGATCAAGGCCACCAAGTGGTCGTGGTGGTATCTGCAATGAGTGGTGAAACCAACCGCTTATTGGCACTTGCAAAAGCCATTACCGAAACACCTGATCCTCGCGAACTTGACCAAATGGTCTCAACTGGCGAACAGGTGACGATTTCCATGTTAGCGATGGCACTCAATTCTATTGGTGTGGAAGCTAAATCGTATACCGGTCGCCAAGTGTGTATTAAAACAGACAGCGCGTTTACCAAAGCACGTATTGAGTCGATTGAAACCGATGCAATGACTGCAGACTTAAATGCAGGTCGTGTGATTGTGGTTGCAGGTTTCCAAGGTGTTGACGAATTTGGTAATACCACAACACTAGGACGTGGCGGTTCAGATACCACTGGGGTTGCCCTTGCTGCTGCACTTAAAGCAGATGAATGCCAAATTTATACCGATGTTGATGGGGTTTACACTACCGATCCTCGCGTTGCGCCAAAAGCGAAAAAAATTGACCGCATTTCTTTCGAAGAAATGTTAGAAATGGCATCTTTGGGTTCAAAAGTTTTGCAAATTCGCTCGGTTGAATTTGCAGGAAAATATCAAGTTCCGCTACGTGTATTATCTAGTTTTGATAATGAAAACGATGGCTCATTTGATGAAGACTTTAAACAAAATGTTGGCACACTCATTACCACTGAAGCGGAAGACTCTATGGAACAGCCTATTATTTCTGGTATCGCATTTAACCGTGATGAAGCGAAACTCACCATTTTAGGTGTACCTGATGAACCAGGCATTGCTTCAAAAATTCTTTCACCAATTGGTGCGGCAAACATTGAAGTCGACATGATTGTACAAAACATCGAAGAAGATGGTACAACAGACTTTACTTTTACAGTGAACCGTAGCGACTTTGCCAAAGCAAAAACCATTTTAACCAACATTGCTAAAGAAATTAATGCACGTGAAGTAACCACTCGTGACGATATTGTTAAAGTGTCTATCGTGGGTGTAGGTATGCGTTCACATGCAGGTGTTGCAAGCAAAATGTTTACCGCTTTAGCAGAAGAAAGCATTAATATTTTAATGATTTCAACCTCTGAAATTAAAATCTCAGTTTTAATTGAAGAAAACTACTTAGAACTTGCTGTACGTAGCTTACATACAGCATTCGGTTTAGACCGTGAACACGGTGAAAGTAGCGCACGTGCGTAATTTTTTACCAAATCCCTGATTTTTTACGGGATGTACAATAAAAAAACAGAGCCACCCTATTCTCCATAGAGTGGCTCTGTTATATTAGAGAGTATTATTAAGAGAATATTGCAAAAATTTGTTAATCGATCACATTTTATCGATCTTTAAATAATTTTTTATATTCTTTTTTATGATTGTGGTTTAAATTTTGCATGACAGCAATGCAGGTTTAGCGTTTAGCAAGGAGAGAAACATGCTGATTCTGACTCGACGTGTCGGAGAAACTTTAATGATTGGGGATCAAGTCAGTGTGACCGTACTTGGTGTAAAAGGCAACCAAGTTCGTATTGGTGTGAATGCTCCAAAGGAAGTATCAGTACATCGTGAAGAAATCTACCAACGCATTCAACATGAGCGCGCGATGCACGAACACTTACAAAACCTCGATCAAGATTATCAACCATCTTTTTACAACGATGAATTTAGTCAAGATAAATTTAACCGCTAAGTAATGTATGCAATGCGTCCACTTCGGCCATTGCAATCAATAAAAAAAGCGATCCTTGAAGGATCGCTTTTTTTTAATCACTATTGAAGACCAAGTGCCCTTTTCACTGGCGCGTAACTACGCCGATGCTCCGCAATTACGCCATATTTTTCGATGGCTTCAAAATGCGCTTTGGTTGGATAGCCTTTATGTTTGGCAAAACCATAATCGGGATATTGTGCATCTAATGCAACCATTTGCCGATCACGCGTGACTTTGGCCAAAATACTGGCCGCACTAATTTCAGCGTGTAAGGCATCACCACCCACAATTGCCTGACAATCTATTTCAATACCTTTGGGAATTTGGTTGCCATCGACCAAAACTCGATTCGGAACAATTGCCAATCCTTCAACTGCTCTTTTCATGGCAAGAAAGGTGGCTTGCAAAATATTATAGCTGTCAATTTCGGTATGACTGGCTTCGGCAATCGACCATGCCAATGCTTTTTCCTGAATCTCTAAAAAAAGTTTTTCACGCTTTTTTTCGGTAAGTTTTTTAGAATCATTTAATCCTTCTATTGGATTATTTGGATCTAAAATTACCGCAGCAGCCACAACTGAGCCAACCAGTGGGCCTCGCCCCGCCTCATCAACACCCGCAGTTTTGAGTTGCATCATCATTTTATTTTAAAGCTTCTGTGACACATTGATTCAGCGTGCGACTAATCGCGTTACTTGCAATACTTGTACGCGCAGCAGGATCAATCGCTGCAGTCGCTAAGTCTACAGCAGTCACACTTGATGGCGCTTTTTCGCTCACGCAGCCGCAAATATTGCCTTGAACAGTTTGTTGTTGTTCGGCAGAAAGTGTTTTGCTGATGGTTTTCCATGCATCAAGTTGATTCAATTCGGTTGTACATTTTGCATTCACTGCAACTTTAACCGCAGTCATGCCAATTTGTTCAGCAGCAGAACCGTAAGTCGATGCATTTTGTGTTGAAGACGCACCTAGCCCATCTGTTGTTGCGCATCCAGATAAAATAGCTGCCAATGATGCTAAAATGAATACATTCTTTTTCATCTTAATAGTCCTAAACAATTGACTTAAAAACATAAGCCGCATTTTGCCTGATTCTTTGGCTTAACAGCTTAATTTTTTGTATGTTCCTGCAAAAGAATGCGGTGTCTGGATAAATTATAGGCACGCTTATACCGAGCATTTCATAAATGCAACAGCAATGTTGCTGTAATGTGCTTCTAAAATTTGCTCTATATTTTTATAATCTAAAAAATCGCTCGCCACTTTATAAAGAGTCCCTCTATGGATAATAGCAAGCCTCAATATTACACTCGTACCGCACAAGCCCTGCACTGGCTCATGGCAATCATTTTTATTACTGCGTGGGCCATTGGCTTCTATAGTGGGAACTTCTTAAATTATACCGCAGATGGTGAATTTAAAGGGGATGTCATCACCTTGCATAAAAATATTGCAACCACAATTATTTTCTTGGTGGTGATTCGAATTTTTTGGCGCTATACCCATCCTGCACCGGCTTTACCGGACAGCATGTCGCCACAAATGAAAGTATTTGCCCACATTGGTCATTTAATTTTATATGTTTTATTGGTGGCGCTGCCAATTTCGGGTTGTTTATTTAGTTGGACGGCAGGTCATCCTGCGCCGGTGTTATATTTATTTAATATCCCAACCCTTGTTCAACCAAATCCTAAATTACTGGCTTTTTTTGAACCACTGCATGTTTATCTTTCGTGGTTTGCAGGTTTATTAGTTGTGGGACATATTGCCGCAGCACTCAAACATCACTTTGTCGATAAAGATAATATTTTGCAAAGTATGACGCGCCAAGCGAAAAAATAAATCCATAAAAAAGGCATTTCAATTTGAAATGCCTTTTTTATTAAAGTGCGTGGATTTGATTAATCCATTTTTCTTTTTCTGCTTCAGTTAAGAATGAAGCTTCAAACGAATTAATGGCCAATTGCTTTAATTCGGTTTCGGTTAAATTTAATGCTTGAGTAATGGCAAAGAAATTATCATTCATATATCCACCAAAATAAGCGGGATCATCCGAATTTACAGTCACACACAAGCCCTGAGCCAATAAGCGCTGAATATTATGCTGCGCCATGTCATCGACCACACAAAGTTTTAAATTACTTAAAGGGCAAACGGTCAGCGGCATACGCTCTTTAATTAAACGAGCCAATAATTCAGGATCTTCTTCTGAACGCACACCGTGATCAATTCGGTTCACATGCAGCAAATCTAATGCTTCCCAAACATATTCTGCTGGGCCTTCTTCGCCAGCATGCGCCACTATTAAAAAACCTTCTGCGCGTGCTTTTGCAAAAACACGTTCAAATTTTGCAGGCGGATGTCCAAGCTCGCTTGAATCTAATCCAACACCAACAATAACGTCTTTATAAGGTAAGGCTTGTTCAAGTGTTTTGAAGGCCTCTTCTTCGCTTAAATGACGCAAGAAACACATGATTAATTCAGAGCTAATGCCAAATTTACTTTTCGCATCAACACAAGCACGGCGAAGACCATTCAAGACGACGTCAAAGGCAATACCACGGTCGGTATGGGTTTGCGGATCAAAGAACATTTCTGTATGTACAACACGATCTGCATGGCATTTTTCAAAATATGCCCATGCTAAATCGTAAAAATCTTGCTCTACCAGCAAAACATTTGCACCAGCGTAGTAGATGTCTAAAAATGATTGTAGATTGTGAAAGTTATAGGCTTGTTTAACTTCTTCTACACTTTTAAATGGAATATCCACCTGATTACGTTTCGCGATTGCAAACATTAACTCAGGTTCGAAAGTACCTTCAATATGTACATGTAACTCGGCTTTAGGTAAAGCCTGAATCAGATCTGCGTGATTCATACGATCTCCTGAAAAACAAAAAGGGTGTAAATATCAAACGATTTACACCCTGAGCTGCTAAAGCAGCGCAAGAATAAGATTCACCTCATATAGAGATGAATTAAGCATTAACCACCAAATACCATAAATTTAATTGCCCAAAGTACGGCAACAATCCAAACCATATATGGCACAGATTTAGCTTGACCTGTAAATAATTTAATTAAGGCGTAGCTTAAAAAGCCCATTGCAATACCATCGGCAATTGAATACGCAAACGGCATAAACACAATGGTTAAAAATGCAGGAACGGCTTCGGTAATATCTTCCCACTCAATATTTACAATGCCTTGAATCATCAGCACGCCAATAAAAATTAACGCAGGCGCTGTTGCAAAACTTGGTACAGATTGTGCCAATGGTGCGAAGAATAAACATGCAAGAAATAAGCCTGCAACCACAACCGCTGTTAAACCCGTACGTCCACCCGCAGAAACACCCGATGCCGATTCAATATAAGGCGTTGTAGACGATGTTCCTAAAGCCGCACCAGCAATAATGGCTGATGAATCTGCAAAAAGTGCCTTTTTCAAACGCGGTAATTTACCATCTTTAAGTAAGCCGGCACGGTGTGCAACACCAACTAACGTTCCGGTAGAATCGAATAAATCGACCAAGAAAAACACAAAAATTACGCCAACCATACTTGCGCTGAATAGACCATGAAAATCCATTTGGAACAGCGTTGGTGCAATTGAAGGGACTTCGCCAACAATGCCTTGAAATTTGTTTAAGCCTAAGAACGAACCCAATACGGTAACCGTTAAAATGCTAATAATAATTGCACCGCGCACTCTAAAATGATGCAGAACCACAATCATTAAAAATCCAAACAATGCCAATAACGCTGGAGCTTGCTTTAAGCTACCTAAACCAATTAACGTTGCATCGTTATGAATAATGATACCTGCATTTTTTAAACCAATTAACGCAAGAAATAAACCAATACCACCGCCAATTGCAAATTTGAGTGACATTGGAATGGCATTCACAATCGCTTCACGAATTCTTAAAAAGCTAATGATGACAAAGATGATTCCTGAAATGAAAACAGCAGCCAATGCCGTTTGCCAAGGAACACCCATACCAAGACAGACAGAATAGGTAAAGTAAGCATTTAGCCCCATGCCCGGCGCCAGTGCAATTGGATAGTTTGCAAGCAAGCCCATGACAAGACAACCAATCGCTGCAGCAATACACGTTGCAACAAAGACTGCACCATGATCCATGCCTGTTGCAGAAAGAATCATTGGGTTAACAATTATGATGTAACACATTGTGATAAATGTGGTTACGCCTGCCAATATTTCTGTTCTTAGCGTGGTGTTATTTTCAGTTAACTTAAATAAACGCTCAAGTAGACCAGAAGAAGAATGAGGAGTCGCCATATATAGCCCTTGATAAACTGCCTATCCTGCACATGCTTTATATTGTTAAAGAACAGCAAGACAATAATGATGCCTATGCTGATAATAACCAACAAAGGACTTAGACCAAATGCCACCGCATTACAGCAAACGATAGCTTACTAAAACCAAAAAAGCTGCATGTCGATGCAGCTCTTATAAAGCATATACATATCAGTCATGTATATAGTTTTTGCAGTATATCATAACTACATTCAGGTAGTGAATGCCTCTATAAAAATACCAATTTAAAAAATATCTTATATAACAATATTTTAGATAATTTCAAATCATTACTTAATTTCAATTCCCGACCAACACGCCAATGTAACTCGATCATTATTGCCATAATCTTGAACGGTACGAATCTGACTAAATTGTTCAGCTTCAAAGATAGACTGCACCGCCTGTGCCTGATCATAACCATGTTCAAGCACCATCCACCCCTTTGGATTCAACCACCGTTTGCCCTGCACAATAATTTCACGCAAATCGGACAAACCTTTTTCTAATGCCACCAAAGCACGGCGTGGTTCATGTTGTAATTGCTGCATGTGAATATCTTCTGCATCAATATACGGCGGATTTGAAACAATTAAATCGAATTTTTGTCGAGGAATGACATCAAACCAAGCACTGCATAAAAATTTAACCCGATCTAAACCATACTTCAAGGCATTGCGCCGAGCAACATCTAAGGTCGGATGATAAATATCTGTTGCTAAGACTTGCCAATCTGGACGTTCGCTGGCCAAAGCCAACGCAATTGCGCCTGTACCCGTCCCCATATCGACCATAGAGGTTGAAAAAGGCAAATCGAGCGCAAGTACAGTTTCAATTAAAATTTCTGTGTCTGGGCGAGGCACCAACGTATCTGCACTGACTTCTAAATCTAAAGTCCAAAATGGCTGCGAACCCATCACATAGGCTAATGGTTCACCTTGCGACAAACGCATGAGCCCTTGCAAATAAGTTTGTTCTTGTTCAGCACTTAATTGCTCCATGCAGCGCAGTTTAAGTTCTAATACGCCTGTTTTTACAATATCAGCAAGTAACCACATCGCTTCTTGGCGTTCATAACTGTCTGCTTCGCCGCGCAAATTCAGTGCTTGTCCAATATTCATTAGCCGCCATTCTCTTGTGCTAACATCGCCAATTGGTCTGCTTGGTATTCGCGATGCAAACTGTCTAACAATTCGGTTAAATCACCTTCCATAATGGCATCTAACTTATATAAAGTTAAATTAATTCGATGATCGGTCATGCGCCCTTGCGGATAATTATAAGTGCGAATTCGTTCTGAACGGTCGCCCGAACCGACTAAATCACGGCGCATTTCTGAGGTTGCGGCATCGGCTGCGGCACGTTTTGCATTTTCTAATCTTGAAACCAACAACGCCATGGCTTTGGCTTTGTTCTTGTGCTGCGAGCGCTCATCCTGACACTCCACAACCACGCCAGAAGGAATATGGGTAATACGTACTGCAGAATCGGTTTTATTAATATGCTGACCACCTGCGCCCGATGCACGATAAGTATCGATGCGTAAATCGGAAGCATTGATTTCAACACTGGTGTCTACATCCACTTCAGGCAAAATTGCAACCGTACAGGCAGAGGTATGTACACGGCCTTGCGACTCTGTGGCCGGCACACGTTGCACACGATGCGCGCCGCTTTCAAACTTTAAGCGACCATAAACCCCTTCACCATCTACACGGCAAATTACCTCTTTATATCCACCATGTTCGCCTTCATTTTCAGACAAAACTTCAATACGCCAACCTTTCGATTCGGCATATTTACTATACATGCGGAATAAATCACCCGAGAAAATGGCAGCTTCATCACCACCCGTTCCAGCACGAACTTCTAAATAAGCCGCATTGGCATCGTTCGGATCTTTAGGAATCATTAAAATGCTGAGTTCACTGTCTAAGCGTTCTAATAAGGTTTTATTTTCCTTAATTTCCTCTTGCGCCATTTCTTTAAAATCGGGATCAGCCAGCATACCTTCAGCGGTTTGAATGTCTTCTTCTGCCTGACGATATTGTTTCCAAACATCGGTAATTTCGGTTAAATCATTATGCTCACGGGATAATGCACGAAAACGTTTGTTATCAGAAATGACTTCTACGTCAGCCAATAGCGCAGTTAATTCTTCATGACGGTCGGTGAGTTGGTCTAAACGTAACCGCAATGTTTCTTTCATTGTCAAAATATCTCAGATTCAGGCAGAACTTCATTAATAATAATGAAATCATTTAATTTTAAATGAGGCATAGTTTACCCATTCTGCGGCATTTTTCATATATAAAGCCGGAAAAACTCTCCCGTCATCGCTGCAAGATTACCGCATGAAAAATAAAGATATCCTTTCAGTGACTTAAACACAGCAAAAGCGAATGACTTTTCACCACTTTGTAATCAAAGTTATCTACCCATAGCTGAATTTAATACAAACCAAACAAAGCTTAACTAAAAGTAATCAATAGATACCATGATCTCCATTAACAAGCAGAATTATTTTGTTACTTTCTCTGGCAATCAAAATAGTACGTTAAGGGATGTAAAAAACCATGAAAAAAATCACTGCTGTGATCATTAGCACACTGTTAAGCACAGCCGCATTGTCACCATTGAGCCATGCAGGCAACTCTACCGATATTGCACTCACTAGCGCATTAGGCAGTGTTGTTGGAACAACGGTTGGACGCCATATGGGTGGTGGAAGTGGCGCATTAATTGGTTCGGCTGTCGGCGGTGGTGCAGGTGCAGCCCTTGCTAGCGATCGACGTAACCGCACATCGTCAACCATTGGCGGTGCGGTGGGCGGCGCAACAGGCTATAGCGTGGGCAACAGCATGGGTGGTCGTAATGGTGGTTTGGTCGGTTCAGCCGTGGGTGCTGCGGGCGGTTCTGCTTTAGGTAATCGCCTTGCCAACGACAAACGTGCCGAACGCGAACGTAATTATGATTACGCACGCCATTCGCGGCACCACCATCACGGTCATCGCTACTATTATTAAGCAACGCAGCACATCTCGACATAATAACAACACCATTAAAATGATGGCGCATTATGGAGCAGCTTGGTTTTGCCAACTGCTTCTTTTTTTTACACACTTTGCATACAGCTTCATCTGCCATATGGACAGCTTTTAGCTTAACCATTTATAACAAAGTTGTACTTATTCTAGATTTTCTGACCCACCTTTTTTTGTTATAACATAACCAAAATAAATTTGAGTGGATACAATGCGCGTCTCACAACCTTTTGCTGTTTTACTCTCTTGTTTCATGCTTTACGGTTGTCAATCCAATGTATCCAAACCTGTGATCAGCTCTCCATCAACAACAGGAAGCGTCATTACGCCACCAAGGATAAATCTTCCTGCACGCGCGCCAGCACATCACTCGCCCAACCTACCTCCCTCTGTGAATTACCAAAACTGGTTATTACAAGACAACCATTTGCAACAAGTCAGTAGTTATAAGCAATTTTTGCTCGAAAACAATATTCGCCTTCCCGTAGCAGATGAAGAATTTTTTCGATCAGCCAGAAATTGGCAAGCCTGCCACCTTGAAGAATTTAGTGTTCCACAACCCGAGCTTTGGCAAAATATGCGCCCTACACTCACGTTACTCAATACGTTATTGGCACAAAAAATCATTTCAGATATTGAACTGACGTCAAGTTATCGTCCAAGTGAACTTAACGCCTGTGTTGGCGGTGCAAAGTCGTCCAGTCATTTAAGCAATAATGCGGTAGATTTTCGAATTGGCCCTGAACAGCCTTCTTTGTTAGATCAAGATTTTATTCAGCAAAACAAACTTCAGTTGTGTAAATTTTGGCAACAACATGGCAAAACCTTTAATATGGGTTTAGGTGTTTACAGTACAGGGCAAATTCATATCGACACCAAAGGTTTCAGAACCTGGGGGGTCGACCATACATGGCATAGCTCGCCATGCGCTGAAATTATTCCCTAAGCAAAATTAACTTAAAGTCAAATACAGGCTTTCTTTAACTTCTTCCATAACCACATAACTATGCGATGATGCCGATGCAGGCAGTTTTTTTAATAAATCGCCCAGTAGGCGCCGATAGGCACTCATCTCCTTTAAGCGCGCCTTAACTAAATAATCAAATTCTCCCGAAATTAAATGGCATTCCAACACTTCGGGGATTTGCGCTAAATCGGCCGCAACATGATCAAACACATCGCCCGATTTAGCAGACAATTTAATTTCTAAAAAAACCAATAAATTCTTATCAATATGCGCAGGATTCACCCGTGCATAATAGCCCATAATGACGCCTTCGCGCTCTAATCGCTTCACCCGTTCCGAACACGGTGTGGTCGATAAATTCACTCGCGCGGCAAGCTCGCTAATTGCAATCCGCCCCTCTTGCTGTAAAATTTCTAGAATCAGGCGGTCGGTACGATCGAGTGGACGCATATTTTTCCTTTAAAGCCGATTTTTTCACTACAAAAAACTATATTTTACCTTCTTTTGATATTGAAAATAGTGAAAAAAACTCATCTTCCAACCATATACTAGGCAAATCAACTAAAAAATCATTCAGAGGGATTGGGGATGCATGTCATCATTTTAGGTAGTGGCGTTATTGGGGTCACCAGTGCATATTATTTAGCCAAACAAGGCGCAAAAGTGACTGTGTTAGATCGCCAACCCAATCCTGCTGAAGAAACAAGTTTTGGTAACGCAGGTCAAATTTCACCGGGTTATTCAACCCCTTGGGCAGCACCGGGAATTCCTTTAAAAGCAATGAAGTGGATGTTCCAACAACATGCGCCTTTGGCCATTCGTTTAGATGGTTCACTTTGGCAATTACGCTGGATGTCGCAAATGCTGGCCAATTGTAATGCGCAAAGTTATGCTATTAATAAAGAGCGTATGACACGTGTGGCTGAATATAGCCGCGATTGCTTGCGCGAACTACGCAAAGAAAGCGGCATTGCTTACGAAAACCGCTCAGGTGGCACCTTACAAGTCTTCCGTAACGAAGCACAGCTTGAAGCCGTACAACGTGACATTAAAGTTTTAGAAGAATGTGGCGTTGCGCATCAGTTGTTAAATGCAGAACAACTCTCTTCCATTGAACCTGCGCTCGCACAAGCGAAAGATCGTTTAGTCGGTGGCTTACAGCTTCCAAATGATGAAACTGGCGACTGCTATTTATTTACCAATAAGCTTGCCAAAATGGCGCAAGACTTGGGCGTTGAATTCCATTTTAATCAAAATGTAACGGGTTTAACGTGGGAAAATGATCGGATTACTGGCGTAAAAGTTGGCGATGAAGTTCTGCATGCCGACCAATATGTATTGGCATTTGGTAGTTATAGCCGCGACTTTATTGCACCGTTAGGTTTAGATGTGCCTGTTTATCCTGTTAAAGGCTATTCAATTACGGTACCGATTATCAATGAAGCGCTTGCACCACAATCAACCGTTTTAGATGAAACCTACAAAATTGCCGTGACACGTTTTGATAATCGCATTCGTGTGGGCGGTATGGCAGAACTGGGTGGTTTCGATTTACGCTTAAATCCTAAACGCCGCGCCACACTTGAAATGGTCGTAAACGATTTATTCCCTGGTGGCGATGTCAAACAAGCCAGCTTTTGGACAGGCCTACGCCCAATGACGCCAGACAGCACTCCAATTATTGGCGCAACCCAGTATAAAAACTTATTCTTAAATACAGGACACGGCACATTAGGCTGGACAATGTCGTGTGGTTCAGGAAAATTACTCAGCGACATCATCTTCCAAAACAAAACGGATATTGATACCGAAGGTTTAGCAATCAGCCGTTATGCTAAATAATCCTGAAAGAAAAAGAGCTGATCCATGATCAGCTCTTTTTTTACTTACAATAACTTAACCAATTCGGCGTTTTAACCCCGTCATTTGTAAAACACGGGTTGAAATTTCTTCAATCGACATTTCAGACACATTTAAATATGGAATGCCTTCTGAAATATAAATCCCTTCTACTGCACGAAGTTCCATTTGGCATTGGTTAAAGCTGGCATAGCGGCTATTGGCTTTACGCTCGCTACGAATAGCAACCAAGCGTTCTGCATCAATCATTAAACCAAATAGTTTGTGTTTATGTTCTTTTAACACTTTTGGCAAACGGTTGTCGTCTAAATCTTCCTCTGTTAGTGGATAGTTCGCCACGCGAATTCCAAATTGTAATGACAAATAAATAGAGGTTGGCGTTTTACCCGAACGAGAAACGCCGATTAAAATAATATCGGCTTTATCGTAATGGCGTGTACGTGCGCCATCGTCGTTATCTAAAGCAAAATGAACGGCGTCAATACGTGCTTTATAATATTCCGAATCGGTCACCGCATGGGTTTGTCCAATTAGCGTGGTTGGTCGTGTACCTAATTCTTGTTCTAGCTTACTAATTAAACCTTCAAAAACATCCAAATTAACCGCTTTGGCAGTATTAATAATGTCGCGGACGTTCTGGTCGACTAAAGTATCAAATACTAAAGGCAATTTACCATCTTCATGCTGACACGCGTTGATTTCTGCAACCACTTTCATGGCTGCTTCTTCTGTTGCAATATAAGGAATGATATGCACATCAAAGCTTACGTTAGGAAACTGTGCGAGTAATGAATGTCCAAGGGTTTCGGCAGTAATTGCAGTTCCATCTGAAATGAAAAACACACTTCGTCTAATTTGTTTCGCTTCAGGCATTAAAAAACTCCTCAAATATTTGTCTTAGTAACGTATATTCTTTATAGTAATCGCATCTTACAGAACTATGCCCTAGTTAGCAGCAAAAAACTACTCTAGGCTAGTGTTTTAACATGATCAGATAATGAGTCATATACTGCAAAAGTGGAGAGACTACTTTGGAAGCGCGTGTAATTGGTCTAGAAAAATTAGGAAAGCATGATGTCGAATTGGTGGGGGGTAAAAACTCATCATTAGGCGAAATGATCAGCCATCTTTCAAATGCAGGAGTATCCGTTCCGGGTGGTTTTGCAACAACGGCTGCGGCTTATCGTGAATTCCTTGAGCAAAGTGGATTGAATGCAAAAATTCAGGCTGAGCTAGATCAACTTAATGTTGACGATGTGATTGCTCTTGCAGAAACTGGAGCAAAAATTCGTCAATGGGTCGTTGAAACTCCGCTTACGAAAGAACTCGAAGCTGAAGTTCGTGAAGCGTTCCGTGTAATGTCGAATGGCAATCCTGATATTGCCGTTGCAGTTCGCTCATCAGCCACTGCTGAAGATTTACCCGATGCATCGTTTGCAGGCCAGCAAGAAACCTTCTTAAACATTCGTGGGATTGACAATATCCTAATTGCAATTAAAGAAGTGTTTGCCTCTCTTTATAACGACCGCGCGATTGCATACCGTGTTCACCAAGGTTTTGCACATGACGTTGTTGCACTGTCTGCTGGCGTACAACGCATGGTACGTTCTGAAACAGGCGCAGCCGGTGTAATGTTCACTCTAGACACAGAATCTGGTTTCCGTGACGTAGTATTCATCACAGCATCTTATGGCTTGGGTGAAATGGTTGTACAAGGTGCAGTTAACCCTGACGAATTTTACTTATCTAAACCGCTATTAAAGAACGAAAAACATGCTGTGATTCGTCGTAATCTGGGTTCTAAACACCAAAAAATGATTTATGGTGAAGAAGCTTCGGCAGGTAAATCGGTTGTTGTGGTCGATGTCGAAAAACAAGATCGCCAACAATTTGCTTTAAATGACCACGAGTTACACGAGCTTGCAAAACAAGCCCTCATCATCGAGCAACATTACGGCAGCCCTATGGACATCGAATGGGCAAAAGACGGTGATGATGGTCAAATCTACATTGTTCAAGCCCGTCCTGAAACGGTAAAAAGCCGCCAAAATGTTGGCACTATGGAACGCTACCTATTAAAGCAAAAAGGTACCGTGATTGCTGAAGGTCGTTCAATTGGTCAACGTATCGGTTCGGGTAAAGTCCGCATCGTGACATCGATCAAAGAAATGGACAAAGTCCAAGATGGCGACGTACTTGTTTCAGATATGACAGACCCAGATTGGGAACCTGTAATGAAACGTGCCGCAGCAATTATTACTAACCGTGGTGGTCGTACATGTCATGCAGCCATTATTGCACGTGAATTAGGCGTACCTGCTATTGTTGGTAGCGGCAATGCAACCGAAGTGTTAACTGACGGTCAAGAAGTCACAGTTTCTTGTGCTGAAGGCGACACTGGCTTTATTTATGAAGGTGCATTGGATTTCGAAATTCAACGCAACTCAATTGAATCGATGCCAAAACTTCCGTTCAAAATTATGATGAACGTAGGCAACCCTGACCGTGCATTTGACTTTGCTCAAATTCCAAACGGTGGTATTGGTCTAGCACGTTTAGAGTTCATCATTAACCGTATGATTGGTGTGCATCCAAAAGCATTACTCAATATTGACAGCTTGCCACGTGAAACCCGTGCAGCAGTCATGACACGTACTGCCGGTTATGCATCTCCAGTAGAATTCTACGTAGAAAAACTGGTTGAAGGGATTACCACTCTAGCCGCTGCTTTTGCAGATAAGCCTGTTATTGTACGTATGTCTGACTTTAAATCGAATGAGTATGCCAACTTAATCGGTGGTAAGTTGTACGAGCCTGAAGAAGAAAACCCAATGTTGGGCTTCCGTGGTGCAAGCCGTTACGTTTCTGAAAACTTCCGCGACTGCTTCGAACTAGAATGCCGTGCATTGAAAAAAGCACGCGATGAAATGGGTTTAACCAATATCCAAATCATGATTCCATTTGTGCGTACAGTTTCTGAAGCAAAACGTGTCATTGAACTTCTTGCGCAAAACGGTTTAAAACGTGGTGAGAATGGCTTAAAAGTCATCATGATGTGTGAATTACCAACCAATGCGTTATTGGCTGAACAATTCTTAGAACATTTTGATGGTTTCTCTATCGGTTCAAACGACTTAACCCAATTAACACTTGGTTTAGACCGTGACTCAGGTATCGTTTCGCACTTGTTTGACGAACGTGATGCTGCAGTAAAAGCGCTACTTTCTATGGCAATTCATGCTTGCCGTAAAGCAGGTAAATACGTGGGTATCTGTGGTCAAGGCCCTTCAGATCACCCTGACCTTGCAAAATGGTTAATGCAACAAGGTATTGAATCGGTTTCACTAAACCCAGATTCAGTGCTTGATACATGGTTCTTCCTTTCAGACGAAAAAGTCAAACAGCTTTAAGTCAAACTGAAAACATGTTAAAAAAGACCCATACGTTGGGTCTTTTTTATTAGATATAGAGTAAATAGAAATATGCAAATTTATTTAGCACGAAACAATCAGCAAGCTGGCCCGTATACATTAGAACAAATTAACCAAATGCTGGCAGCACAGCAAGTTTTACTAACCGACCTTGCTTGGCATCAAGGGATGACCGAATGGAAAGCCTTAGGCGAACTCACTCAAGGTAAAAATGTTTATCAACCACAAGGTTATGCACCAGAAATACCGACGTTTAACCCCCAACCAACACACCATATTGAAGTAAAAAAAGCAGAACTGGCATCCATCTATAAACGCACAGTTGCTAAAATCATTGATTTTGCACTCTGGATTCCTTTTTTTGCGATTCCCTCTTTTATGCTTGATGAAACAGCAAAAAATAAGATTTTAGAGTTTCAACAAACCACCTTTAGTGCAGAAACACAGCAGCAAATTTTTGATTTAATTCCAGCGCAAGCATGGCAAACCATGGCGGTTTACTTACTAATTATGTTGGCCTTTCAAGCCTTTTTACTGGCAAAATCAGGGCAAAGTTTAGGCAAACGCATTATGGGCATTCAAATTGTAGATGCGCAAACATACGAAAAAGTTGGGCTGACTCGCGTCTTCTTATTACGCAGTATTGTCTTCATTATTCTGAATTTTTTATCTATGCCAATCATCACAATTTTAGATTACGCTTTTGCATTCGGTAAAAAAAGACAAACTTTGCACGACTTAGTGGCAAAAACCAAGGTAATTAACCGACAGAATTAAACATCGACACGTTAAAGTTAAATCTACGTATTTAGTTCAAGATAATGATTTAACTAATTTTTTGTTTCAGGTTTCTTAAATCCAACTTAATTTCTTGGATTTAAATCTGTGTTTTTTGGACCGCCTAAATGTGGCGAAGTTTATCAATATAGGGCATAATGCCCGACAAAGTAGCGGTGCCAACATGCTTTTGCTTATCACTTTTTCTAAGGAATAGGCAATAACAAAAGCATCAGTCACTATAATCGCTATCCCATATTTTAAATTGAAATGGGACTCTTCACCGAGGTTGTAAAATGAGACAAACGATATTAGCTGTATTGTCTTTATCTGCGATTTCTGCACTCTTAACTGGGTGTGGAGGTGATTTAGTACTTCTAAACTCAAAAGGTCCTGTCGCTCATGGTCTAAGTGGACTCATGATGACAGCGATCTATCTTATGCTTTTGGTGGTGATTCCTTCGATCATCATGGCAATTTGGTTTGGTTGGAAATATCGCGCGTCAAATAAAGATGCAGACTATAAACCTACATGGGCACATTCAACTGCAATTGAAGTTGTAGTTTGGGGCGTACCTATTATTATTATTGCGATTCTTGCTTATATCGCTTGGTGGGGTTCTCACCAATACGATCCGTATCGCCCGCTTGACGCTGAATCGACAACTAAACCTGTTGATATTCAAGTCGTTGCAGAGCCATACAAATGGGTATTTATTTATCCTGAGCAACAAATTGCAACAGTGAATGAATTACGCTTCCCAGAGCAAACTCCTGTTCACTTCCATATTACCTCTGACTTTACAATGAACTCATTCTTCATTCCTCAGTTAGCAGGTCAAATTTATGCAATGGCAGGCATGCAAACTCACCTACATGTATTAGCGAATGAAGCAGGCGAATTCCGTGGCTTCTCGGCAAACTACAGTGGTTATGGTTTCTCTCAAATGCACTTTAAAGCGCATAGCGTAACAAAAGCCGATTTTGATCAATGGGTTGCTGACGTGAAAGCGGGTAAAGGCACTCAAGTCAATGC
Organism: Acinetobacter sp. MD2(2019); assembly: GCF_035615615.1. NCBI lineage: Bacteria > Pseudomonadati > Pseudomonadota > Gammaproteobacteria > Moraxellales > Moraxellaceae > Acinetobacter > Acinetobacter sp. MD2(2019). The sequence goes on from NZ_VTDU01000001.1 coordinate 204,458, forward strand.
GACTGCAGTTCAAAAAGAAAACTTGGACTTTGCAGGCCTACAAGCGCTACGTGATGGTGAACGTTCTAAACACCAAATCGAAGGCATGTTAGCTGACGCTAAATCACCTGAAGAAAAAGCTGCTGCGGAAGAAGCTGAGCGTATGGGTCCTTACCCAACCAAGCCACATCCAGTGACTTACTACTCTTCAGTTGAAACTGGATTGTTCAAGAAAGTCATCGACAAGTACATGAGCAATTACCATGGTGCAGAACAAAATGCTTCTCATGCCAACATGCAACATGAAGCACCTGCAGGGGAATAATACATGGACATGCTATTAGGTAAACTTGGATGGGGTGCCATCCCAAAAGAACCAATTGTAATTGTGACCGCAATTATTATGGCAATTGGTGCGATTGCTGTTATCGCAGGTATTACCTACTTTAAAAAGTGGGAATACCTTTGGAAAGAATGGTTCACATCTGTAGACCATAAAAAAATTGGTATTATGTATGTGCTTGTTTCGGTGGTCATGCTACTGCGTGGTTTCGCCGATGCATTCATGATGCGTTTACAATTGTTCCTTGCACGTGGTGGTTCAGAAGGTTATTTACACCCTGACCATTACGATCAGATTTTCACCGCACATGGTGTAATCATGATCTTCTTCGTTGCAATGGGCCTTGTTGTTGGCTTAATGAACATTGTTGTACCACTTCAAATTGGTGCACGTGACGTTGCCTTCCCTTTGCTTAACTCATTTAGTTTCTGGGCATTCGCGGGTGCTGCAGGCCTAATCATGGTTTCGCTTGTGTTGGGTGAGTTTGCGGCTACTGGTTGGCTTGCATATCCTCCACTTTCTGGCATTCAATATTCACCAGGTGTTGGTGTAGATTATTGGATCTGGGCACTGCAAATTTCCGGTCTAGGCACGTTACTTACAGGGGTTAACTTCCTTGTAACGATGATTAAAATGCGTGCGCCTGGCATGAAACTTATGGATATGCCAATCTTCACATGGACTGCTTTATTTACATGTGTTTTGATTGTTGCAACCTTCCCTGTGTTAACTGCAACGCTTGCAATGCTTACGCTTGACCGTTACTTCGACTTCCACTTCTTTACTAACGACCTTGGCGGTAGCCCAATGTTGTACGTAAACTTGATTTGGACTTGGGGTCACCCAGAAGTATATATTCTTGTATTACCAGCATTTGGTGTTTACTCTGAGATTGTTCCAACATTCTCTCGTAAAGCATTGTTTGGTTATGCAACAATGGTTTATGCAACTGCTGCAATTGCGGTATTGTCTTTAATCGTATGGCTTCACCACTTCTTCACCATGGGTGCAGGCGCGAACGTAAATGCGTTCTTTGGTGTAATGACCATGATTATTGCGATTCCTACAGGCGTGAAAATGTTCTCTTGGCTTTTCACCATGTACAAAGGTCGCATCACCTATACAACTCCAATGCTTTGGACGTTTGGCTTCCTCGTTACTTTCGGTATCGGTGGTTTAACAGGCGTACTTATGGCGGTTCCACCTGCCGACTTCCTTGTTCATAACTCATTATTCCTTATCGCTCACTTCCATAACGTAATTATTGGTGGTGTGGTATTCGGTTTATTCGCTGGTATTATTTACTGGTGGCCAAAAATGTTTGGCTGGAGCTTGAACGAAGCTTGGGGTAAAGCAGCATTCTGGTTCTGGTTCATTGGTTTCTATTTTGCATTCATGCCACTTTATATCCTTGGTTTCATGGGTATGACACGTCGTTTGAATACTTATGACAACCCACAATGGGACCCTTACATTGCAATTGCAATGATTGGTGCTGTACTTGTTGCAATTGGTATTCTTTGCTTCATTATGCAAATCGTGGTTGGTTTCTTACAACGCAACCAAAATATCGATTACACAGGCGACCATTGGGATGCTCGTACCTTTGAATGGTCTACTTCATCTCCTGCCCCGTTTTATAACTTTGCTTACTTACCGCAAGGCGAACATATCGATCGCTTCTGGTTAGACAAAGAAAACGGTGTTGCTTATGTTAAACCTACACATTATGAAGATATTCATATGCCAACTAACCGCGTTGCGGGCTTTGCATTGGCGTTGTTAATTACCGTAATGGGCTTTGGTTTAATCTGGCACATTTGGTGGCTTGTGGTAGCTGCATTCGTTTCTACAATCATTACCTTCATCCGCAGTTCAAATACGAAAGTAGTTGATTACTACGTTCCTGCTGCTGAAGTTGAGCGCATTGAAAACGAACGCTTTGCCATTCTTGAAAAACACTTGAAGAAGGACTAAGACCATGGCTGAAGTACTTCATCACGAAAACCACGGACATGACGAACATCATCATCACGATGATACAGACATCACCGTCTTTGGTTTTTGGACATATTTGATGAGTGACCTTGTGTTATTCGGCACGCTGTTCATTGCGTATGCTGTATTACACACACATGTGCCTGCGGGCACACCAAGCCCATTCGACTTGTTCAGTGAATCATTAAACTATGTGTTAATTGAAACATTTGCACTTTTGATTTCATCTGTAACATTCGGATTTGCCGTTCTTGCACGTTATAAAAATAACGTCAACGGTGTAATTACTTGGTTAATGGTCACTTGGGTTTTTGGTGCAGTGTTCATTGGGATGGAAATCAACGAATTCCATCACCTTGTTGCTGAAGGCCACGGTCCTAGCCACAGCGCATTCTTGACTGCGTTCTTCACCTTAGTTGGTACGCACGGTATTCACGTAACTTCTGGTTTAGTGTGGATGCTAGTCTTGATGTGTCAAATCAAGAAAAACGGCTTAACCTTACCAAATACACGTCGCTTGGCTTGCTTAAGCTTGTTCTGGCACTTCCTCGATATCGTTTGGATTTGTGTATTTAGTGTTGTTTACTTAATGGGAGTTATCTCATGAGTCATGATCATCATTCATCCGATGCATCACACGGTAATGTAAAACAATATACAGTAGGTTTTATCCTATCTATCATCCTCACCATCATTCCTTTTGGAATGGTGATGGCGGGTGGCTTTGGTCGCGGATTGCTACTGACTGTTGTTGCTATTACTGCCGTTGTTCAGGTTCTTGTACAATTAATTTTCTTCTTGCACATGAACTCATCTGAAGAGCAACGTTGGAATGTGATTGCATTTATCTATACGATTCTTACTGTTGCCATTCTTTTGATCGGTTCAGTTTGGGTTATGAACTATCTACATTACAACATGATGATCTAAACTGGTTGTCATGCTAAAAAAGTATATATTCCTGACTAAACCAGGGATACTCTTTGGTAACTTCGTTACCACCTTGGGCGGCTTTTTCTTAGCCGCCCAAGGCGCTGTAGATATCCTTTTGCTTCTCTGTACGCTTGTTGGAACAACGCTTGTTGTTGCCTCGGGTTGTGTGGTCAATAACTTCATTGATCAAGACATCGATCATCGAATGGAACGCACACAAAACCGAGCGTTGGTTAAGAAAACCATTGAACCGAATATTGCATTAATTTATGCAACGATTTTAGGAACTTTGGGATTAAGCATTCTCTTATTTTTCGTTAATATCTATGCAACTGCTTTTGCAGTGCTTGGTTTTGTTGTATACGTCTGCCTATATAGTTTATGGTCAAAACGGACTTCAATTCATCAAACCGTGATTGGTAGTATTTCAGGGGCTTGTCCACCTGTTATTGGCTACACGGCTGTATCGCATGAATTTGATGTTGCTGCTTTGCTGATCTTTTTGGCGTATGCACTTTGGCAAATGCCTCATTCGTGGGGAATCGCAATTTATCGTTTTGATGATTACAAACAAGCAAATATTCCTATTTTGCCTGTTGCTCGCTCTATTTTGCGTACCAAAATTGAATCTTTAATTTACGTGCTTTTATTTACTGCGGTGTTAAACGGTTTATATTGCTTTGGTTATACCAATATATTTTTCTTAGTCACCTTTAATGCGTTATGCGCATATTGGGTCTATTTATCAATTATTGGCTTTAAAGCTGAGAATGACCAAGTTTGGGCAAAAAGCTATTTTTTATATTCTGTAATTTTAATTACGGCATTAAGTTTAAGCTTTAGTTTTAGCTATCACTCCCCTGCACCACATTTGCCAATTTTTTAAAAAAAGATAGAGTTTAACTCTATCTTTTTTTTTGCTGATTTTTGCTATTATAGCGGCAACAATAATGATTTTTACTCGCTATGACACTTAAAAAAACCATTTTGACGACACTTTTACTCAGTTCAATCAGCCCACTATTATTGCTAAGTCACACCACACATGCAGGCGTAGACTTTACATGTAGTCCAAATTTTAATGTAGATGGCAAGTCTTACGATGCTTGCAGTAACGTACCTGTTCTCATTCCTTCAAATGACAATCAAGTCAATATGAGCTTATTGTTAAGTGATTTAGGACTTGCAGAGTTGCAACCCATCAAAGGCGATACCGACCTTTGGACATCAACCTATGCCCAAGTTCCTTTTGAAGCAGACACACTCATTCAAATGAGTAAAAACAAAGTCAATAATGCACGTCAACCTACAGATAAATCGGATGATTACTTAGATGAACGCTGCAGAACGCTTGCAAGCGGCAAAAGTGGTTTTATCCAACAGGTGCAAAACAATAAAAATATTAGCTCAAATGAAAAACAGCAACTTATTAGCGCGCGCAAGAAAATTACAGGTTGCGGTGAAAAAATTGCTTTGCTTGCGGTGAATCCACAGTGGTCAATTACTGCACGCCAATATGCTTCTTATCTAAATGCCAGCATTGCATTTTATAATGCAAATTATGCCATTGCAGATAAAATTTATGCGGTACTGAGCACGGTTGATGATACTTGGCTTAAAGAAACTGCCCAATATATGCTGATTCGAACCCGCCTAAATTTAGTTTTTAGTTCAGGCGTTGGGCAATATGGCGACTTAGATTTAAGCAAAATTAATCCTGCAGATACCCAGCAATTACTCGGCACCATTCGCAACTATTTAAAAATGTATCCAAATGGACAATATGCTGCCAGTGCACGTGGTTATTTACGCCGTGCCTTTTGGCTTGGGGGGCAACAACCTGCGCTCATCAACGAATTGGTTTGGCAAATACAAAATCCTAAATCACCTTATTACAACCTAGATATGCAAGCATTGCCTGCGGAAATCGACCGTCAGATCTTTGGTAGTAGCAAATTCAAAGCAAGTCATTTAAGTGATCCGTTCTTTTTAGCCACCTATGATTTAATGATGATGCGGGAGAGTCAAAGCGAAGGTTACAAGCCGATCGGTTGGACACAACTGACTGCCCAAAAAAATCATTTTCAGCAGCAACCTGAATTGTTCCAATATTTACAAGCCACACATTTACTCTATTTGCAAAATAAACCGCGTGAAGCTTTAACTGTTTTAACCGCCTTAGATAATACAAAGCAGCCTTATCTGCAACTGAGTCAACGCTTTTTAAAGGGAAAAATACTTGATCAGATTAGTCCGACACAGGCCGAAACTTATTGGCGAGAACAATTAGCGCAAGCCAAACGTAGTGACGCGCGTGGTCTATTTGAATTGGCGCTGATGCCATATCTAATCAAAAAACAAGAAGTAGCGGCTTTTATTGGTAAAAATCCAACGATTCGTCAGTTAAACTTGCAAAAAAACTTTATTGTTGATCATGCCAATCCAAATGCATTACAACAAATGATTAAAAGTAACCAAGCCAACAATGACCAAAAGCAGGCCGCGCTATTTACGTTATTAAGTAAATCGTTAACGCATCAAAATTACAGTTTATTTAATCAATATTATCGCGAATTACCAGCAGATGCAGCACAGTACAAATCATTCGATGGCATAGAAAAATATAAAGATAAAGCACCATTTTCCGATCTTATTTGGAATGGCACAACCATTAGTCCACAGCTCAAATGTCCAAATTTACCGACGCTAACGCAGCAACTTGAAAAATCACCCAAAGATCCGCTACTGAATGTTTGTATGGGTGAATATAATCGTGCTCATCACTTTGGCTGGCAATACGATGATTCTGAAAGTACAACACTGAATGATCATTTTGAAGGACCCGTATTTGCACGTGGCAATGTTTATAAAAGCCTGATTAGATCTAACCAAAAAAGTGAGTTACAAGCCTATGCGCTGTACCGCGCCATTATGTGCTATTCACCAAGTGGTATGAATGACTGCGGTGATTCCGAAGTTGCAAAACCTGTACGCAAACAATGGTATGACCAAATTAAACGTGATTATCCAAATACCTCGTGGGCAAAATCGTTGAAATATTATTGGTAAATAAGCATGTTGAAGCCGCTTTTTTCAGCGCTACTCTATATATTGATTGGTGGATTCATACTTTGCCCATCAATCCAAGCTGCCCCAAATAAATTTTCTGTCGATGCCAATCAATATCAGGAATTTTGGCTATGGGGCAGAATCTCTTCTGCGCCTTATTTAAACCGAGCAACAAGCCTTTATATTTTACAAGGTGAGATTCAGGCGGATTCACGCAATCAACGCTCAGTATTTATTCAACAAGGCGTGCCTGTTCTTCGCATCCCTAAACAAAAAGTGTGGTTGGTGTTTCGCAATCATCACTTAAATTGGCAAGGCGATGAATTAATAAAGATTTTACAACGTGTTAAACAATGGGAACATGCGGGCAACCATATTGTCGGCATACAAATTGACTTTGATGCCCGCACTAAAAATTTAAATGACTATGCCCTATTTTTACAGCGCTTAAGAACACAATTGCCGAAGCAATATCAATTAAGTATTACCAGTTTGATGGATTGGACCAACTTAAAAGATAAAAATACGCTTAGGCTATTTAGAGAAAATATTAATGAATTGGTGATTCAGACCTATCAAGGTTCTCGCACCATCCCGCATTATCAAGCCTATTTAAGCAAAATTGCAGCGCTGCAACTGCCCTATAAAATTGGCTTGGTACAATATGGCGAATGGAATCCGAATTTAAATTTTTCATCTGATCCAAATTTTAAAGGCTTTATTGTATTTTTACTCAGAGCAGCACCTGCGCAGGCTTTAGGTAAATAATTGAATATTAAATTGTGTTTGTCGATAAATTTACCTATAATGTCTGCTCGCAATTTGCGACTCGATAAACTTATCGAGACTCCTTGCTTCTAAAATAATGTTTTAGGGGCTGTATAAACCGTAAGGAGCTGACAATGCGTCACTACGAAATCGTACTATTGGTACATCCAGACCAAAGCGATCAAGTTGTGGGTATGGTAGAACGCTATATCTCACAAATTAAAGAAGCTGAAGGTCAAATTCACCGCCTTGAAGATTGGGGCCGTCGTCAATTGGCTTACCCAATTAACAAAATTCACAAAGCGCACTACATTTTAATGAATGTTGAATGTGGTCAAACTACGCTTGATGAATTAGAAGAATTGTTCCGTTATAACGATGCAATTATTCGTAACATCATCATCCGTCGTGAACACGCGATCACTGAAGAATCTTTATTGGCTAAAAGTGCTGAAGAAAAGCGTGCGCGTAAAGCTCAACGCGAAGAAGCTCTTCAAGCTAACCAAGATTCTGTTGAAGCGTAATAAGGAGAACATCAATGGCACGTTTTTACCGTCGTCGCAAGTTCTGCCGCTTTACAGCTGAGAACGTAACGTACATCGACTACAAAGATATCGACACTTTAAAACAGTACATCACTGAAAACGGCAAAATTGTTCCTAGCCGTATTACAGGTACTAAAGCTCGTTACCAACGTCAATTAGCGCTAGCAATTAAACAAGCTCGCTACTTGTCTTTGATCCCTTACACTGACAATCATAAGTGAGGTTGAGCTGTGGATATTATCTTATTACAACGCATTAAAAACCTTGGTAAACTTGGTGATAAAGTTTCAGTTAAAGCTGGTTACGGCCGTAACTTCTTGATCCCTCAAGGTAAAGCTGTAGCTGCTACTGAAGCTAACACAACTGCTTTTGAAGCTCGTCGTGCTGAACTTGAGAAAGCTGAAGCTGATATTTTAGCTGCTGCTCAAGCACGTGCTGACCAATTAAACGAAGTAAATATCGTAATCACTGCAAAAGCAGGTGATGAAGGTAAATTATTCGGTTCAATCGGTACACGTGACATCGCTGATGCATTAACAAATGCTGGCCTTGCAGTTGACCGTGCTGAAGTTCGTTTACCGAACGGTGCGCTTCGTCACACTGGTGAATTCAACATCGCAATCCAATTGCATCATGATGTTGTTGCAGAAGTACTTGTTACTATCGTATCTGAGTAATTCGCTGCAAAGAAAAGAGCATGCTTTGGCATGCTCTTTTTTTATGTCTAAATATAAAGCTTTTAGTCATTTAAATGATATTTACTAGGTTTTGTATTGACGAAAAATGTCCATTGTATGTCATTACACAACTGCCTATCTATTGTGCTATTGAGTACTTTAAACAATTTTGCTTGAATTAAATTGTCCAGATTCCTGCTATTTGCATTAAGATAGTCACTTGTTCGGGTTTCATCTTTTTATTGGGTCTTGTTATGTCACAGGCGAATGCCAATTTTTCTAAAAATACTCCAAAAACAGAGAGTAAAACAAGTGACTCAGGTCAACTCAAAGAGTTTAGAACCCCTCCGCATAACCTTGCCATTGAACAAGCTGTCCTTGCCGCGCTAATGACGGTTGCAGAATCTTTCGAACAAGTCAGCGACATCTTAAATGAAAATGATTTTTATGCGACACGGCATAAATATATTTATCGAGCGATTGATAAGCTGGCACAAGAAGGCTCACCTTACGATGCCGTCTTAGTTAACGACTGGTTGGTTAAGCAAAATTTACTCGATGCGATTGGTGGTGAAGACTACCTGATGCAATTAATGTCGGATTCGCCTGCAAGTTTCTATAACCTTGAAACTTATGCCACCAAAATTCGAGAGTTTGCAACACTGCGCAGCATGATTAAAGCCAGCAATGAAATTCTACTCAATGCCTATGACACCAAAGGTCGAAGCGTCAGTGAAATTTTAGACCTTGCAGAAACCAATATTTTTTCTATTGCAGAACAGCACAATAACAACAAGAAAAACGAAGGCCCGCAACCGATTACCGAAGTGGTGTCCAACGTATTTAATAAACTCAGTGAATTATCGCAATTAGAAGGCAATATTACCGGTTTATCGACAGGATTTTTAGAATTAGACAATAAAACCTCTGGCATGCAAGCGGGCGATATGATTATTGTTGCTGCGCGTCCATCTATGGGTAAAACCACATTTGCCATGAACTTGGTCGAAAGCGTTTTGTTTAACTGCAACCTGCCCGCTTTGGTGTTTTCAATGGAAATGCCCGCCGATTCTATTGCCATGCGTTTAATTTCATCTTACGGGAAAGTGCATCAAGGCCATTTACGTTCGGGTAAACTCGACAGTGACGAATGGTCTAAAGTGACTGGCACCATTTTACAACTACAAGAAAAACAGCTTTATATTGATGATTCATCCGCACTTCCTCCAACAGAATTACGTGCGCGTGCCAGACGTGTTGCTAAACAGCATGGAGGTAAACTCGGTTGTATCATGATCGATTATCTACAGCTTATGAAAGTTCCAGGAATGGGTGACAACCGTGTGGGTGAAATTGGTGAAATTTCACGAAGCTTAAAAGCATTAGCCAAAGAAATGAATTGCCCTGTTATTGCGCTTTCGCAGCTTAACCGTAGTCTAGAAAACCGACCAAACAAACGTCCGGTCATGTCTGACTTACGTGAATCGGGTGCGATTGAGCAGGATGCCGACTTAATCATGTTTATTTACCGCGATGAAGTGTATAACAAAGAATCTAAAGAAGCCGGTACTGCCGAAATTATTATTGGTAAGCAACGTAACGGCCCAATTGGTACAGTACGTTTGGCTTTTGAAGGTCAATACACCCGTTTTAGTAACCTTTCACCGGAATATTACAACCAGTTTGATGACGATGAATAACACTTAACAAGGAGCTTTAAGGTGCGCCAAGCAACCGTTTCCATTAACCAAGATGCTTTACAATATAATTTAAATCGCGTTAAACAGCTGGCACCAAAATCAAAAATTGTCAGCATGGTAAAAGCAGATGCTTATGGCCATGGCTTAGAAAATTCACTCAGCGCGCTTGCGCAAACAGATGCATTTGGGGTTGCCTGTTTAAGTGAAGCACTCGAAATTCGACAGCTTGGTTTTGAACAACTTGTTACCTTAATTGAAGGTGTTTTTAGTGAAGATGAAATGCAGATTGCAATTGATCAACGCTTTGAATGCATGGTGCACCATCAACAACAAGTCGAGTGGTTAATTCAGCATAAAGTCGCCTATCAAGCCAAAAAACTTAAAGTTTGGATTAAGCTGAATAGCGGTATGAACCGCCTTGGCTTTAAAGCTGATGAAATTATTGATGTCATTAACAACTTAAAGGCTGAAGGTTTTGAGTGTGTGCTTGCCATGCACTTTGCCAATGCAGATAGCGACGATCACCCACTGAACGAGCAGCAAAAACAACTATTTTTGCAAGTTCGTGAGGCTTGCATGCCAATTTTATGCTCTTGCTGTAATTCGGCTGCCATCTTAAAATGGCCAGAACTGCATTTTGACTATGTTCGCCCAGGCGTAATGCTATACGGCGCATCCCCTTTTGCCGACCGCTCAGTGCATGAACTAGACCTCAAACCGGTAATGACGTTTTCTGCTGAAGTGATTGCAATTAACCACATTCAAGCCGGTGAGAAAGTCGGTTATGGCTCGCTCGTCACCGCAGAAAAAGAGATGGACATTGCCGTTGTGTCGATTGGTTATGGCGATGGCTATCCTCGGGCATATATCGCGCAAAATTCTGTGGTTGTAAACCAAAAGAATCTTAATTTGTTTGGTCGTGTCAGTATGGATATGCTGACCATTGACGCAACAGGACACGCACTTAAAATTGGCGACTCTGTTGAATTATGGGGCGAACAACGTTTAGTGGATGATGTTGCCAAAACAAGTGGCACCATTGGTTATGAGTTATTGTGTCGACTCAGCAACCGACCTACACGTAAAATTAAAGCTTAATCGCAAAAAAAAGCATATCTACTCTGTGTGGATATGCTTTTGAATCAACAACATTTTATAAAAAACAAACTATTCTAAATAATCATCCGATGGTTTGGGAATATCGTGCAAACCACGGCGTAAGGTTTCTGACCATTGCCGACTAATTTCTTTAAAATATTCATTTTCTGCGGTAATACGCTTTCCTTTTGGAATGCTTAGGCTATCGACTTTATACACCAAAACATCTAACGGCAAACCCACTGAAACATTAGAACGTATGGTTGAGTCGAAGGAAATTAAGCTACAGCGCACAGCTTCATCTAAAGGCATTAGGTAAGTTAATGCACGATCTAAAATCGGCTTGCCATACTTACTTTCACCAATTTGAAAAAATGGCGTGTCTTTGGTTGCACAAATAAAATTGCCTTGAGGGTAAATATTGTATAGCTGCAATTCAGCCTCACCAATTTGCCCACCAACCAACAAACTACAATAATAATTGCTTTGTTCTTGGGTATTCTCGGTGACTTCTGCAATCACTTGTCGTAAGGTTCGACCGACCAATTGCGCGACTTCAAACATCGTACTTAGGCTATACAAATTAGGTTCTTCATTTAAAGCCAATTGGTCTCTTAAATGCCCAATTACCGCCTGTGTGGTCGCCAAATTGCCAGCCGTTTGAATTGCAATAAACCGCTCACTCTCCACCCCAAATGTATAAAGCTTTCTAAAAACTGAAATTTGATCAACACCAGCATTTGTACGGGTATCACTAATAAACACCAGACCATCTTTTAAACGTAAAGCACAACAATAGGTCATTACAACTATCCTTAACTCAACCCTAACATGCCAGAACCTGAACAATGGAACTCATGCTTTCTACACCGCCCTGTTCGCGTATACCGCGGACAGGAGCTACATCATAATAATCTCGTCCAACCGCCACGTAAATATGCGAACTTGGACTGAACAGTTGATTACTTACATCGAAACAATACCATGTTTGATTTAAATAAACCTCGACCCACGCATGACTCGCCAGATGCGTCATTTCAGGCACATATAAATAACCAGAAATGTAACGCGCAGCTAAACCCATGGCTCGGCACATGGCAATCATGACATGGGCATGATCCTGACATACGCCCCCATTTTCATGCTGCTGAAATACAGAAATTGCAGAGCTATGGACATGGGTGACTTTGGGCATATATGGAATATATTCCAAAATAGCTTGTGCCAATTTTTGCAAATGTTGAAGATCTTTCACTTTGACATACGTATATGCAAAAGCCAACATGTCAGGACTACAAGCCGTCATAACGGTTGGTTGCATAAAAATGTATGGGTGCAATGCCGTTGAATGGTTCGCAACGTGTTGCTTTGCATCAATTTCCACAATGCCTTGCGCCATAATGGTCAGGTGATGATACGCATAGCGCTGTGTGCTGGTCATCCATACATTATGAAAAGCATCTTTTTGCAAGGTGCATTGCCCAGGCACGCTGATATCCCATGAATGTACATGCTGATGCTGACCATTTTGAGGCATCATTTTAATCGACTGGATACTATTTGATGCCTGCTGTGTATAACGATAATGCGTTTGGTGATTCACCATCAGTTTCATACAGTAATCTCAAAAACCTGTTGCAGGCGTTGCACAAAACTAAAAAATGATTGGAGGTCTTTTTGCGCTTTAAAATCGTGCCAACTGCGTTCAAACTCGCGCCAATCATAGTCATGTAAAACGGGCATAAAGCTGTCCATCACCGCAACCAACTCATCTGCTGGTTCATGCAAACGCACTTTATGATCCAATAATTCTACTGTTTTGCCCAAACTAAAAAACAAGAACAAATCATTTGATTCGCCCTCTAAAATTTGGTCAAAATCGTTCAAAGCATCACAAATATAACCCGGATTATTTTTGCTTTGCTTAAATAATGCATTCAGTTCGGCATAACCATTGCTAGACAACACGCCACGCAACGATTGTACATTGTCATACACCGCCTGAAATAATTGATTAAATGAACATAACTGCTCTGGATCAAGCACCAAGCGATTTAAAGTTTCGGCATTTTGTGCGGGCAGATAAAAAGCCGCAGCAATCTGTTGTGCAAGCTGATCTTCCTGTAGCGGAATATGCTTACAGAAAAAATCTATTCGAGCCAGATAACGTCCAGTCCAAAGTATATTGTAGGCATTTGAAGTAAGTAATTGCATCAGCGTTTTCCTACAAAATTAAGCATTTAAAGTTTCAATGACCCAAGTATCTTTCACGCCACCGCCCTGCGAAGAGTTCACCACCAGTGAGCCTTCTTTCATGGCAACACGGGTTAATCCTCCGGGTACTATTTCAGTACGCTCGGGCGAACTGAGTACAAAGGGACGCAAATCGATATGCCGTTCTGCTATTCCCTTTTGGGTTAATGTTGGCGCAACAGATAAATCTAAGGTTGGCTGAGCAATGTATAAATGCGGCTGTGCTTGAACTTTTTGTCTGAATTCCTCAACCTCTTTTGCACTGGCTTGTGGGCCAATCAGCATGCCATAACCACCAGAACCTTGTGCTTCTTTGACAACAAGCTGTGGCATGTTTTCTAATACAAAATCTAAATCTTTTGCATCACGACATTGATAGGTCGGCACATTTTTTAAAATTGGAGTTTCATTTAAGTAATAAGAAATCATTTTATCGACATATGGATAAATAGATTTATCATCGGCGACACCTGTACCTGGTGCATTGGCAATAACGACATTTTGTTTTAAATATGCAGACATTAAGCCCGGAACACCTAAGCAACTGTCTGGTCTAAAACACAGTGGGTCGATAAAAGCATCATCTAAACGGCGATAAATGACATCTATACGCTGTTTGCCGCGAATGGTTTTAACATAGACTTTTTCGTTTTCTACAAATAAGTCTTGCCCAGTCACTAATGGCACATCCATTTCTCGGGCTAAAAAGGCATGTTCATAAAAAGCACTATTAAAACGCCCCGGACTCAACACCACCACACAAGGGTTATCAACCAGTGCATTTTCTTCTAAAATGGCTCGTAATAACTGTGGGTATTGTTCAATTTCATGCAAATTGGTTTGTGCACATAAATCTGGCATTAACTGCTTGCTGATTTTTCTACTTTCAAGCATGTAAGACACGCCAGACGGTGTTCTTAAATTATCTTCTAAAACATAAAATTCGCCGCTGTTATCGCGAATAATATCAATACCGCTGATTTGCGAATAAATCTTGCCTTTCAATTTAAAGTTAAGCATATGTGGCTGGAAGGCTTCATGGCTTAAAACTTGTAATTCCGGAATAATATCGGCTTTTAAAATCTCTTGTGCGTTATAAACATCATCTAAAAAATAATTCAGTGCGCGTACGCGTTGCACACAACCTGCAGAAATTTTATCCCACTGTTTTTTTGCAATGACGCGCGGGATTAAATCATAAGGAATGGTTCTCTCGGTGCCTTCATCATCGCCGTATACGGTAAAAGTAATGCCGTGATAAAGGAAAAATTCTTTGGCTTTTTCATTTAAACTTTTAAGTTCGGTTAAACTGCGACTAAATAACCACTTTTCAATGTTACGACAGGCATCTGCAGACATATGCGGATCGTCCGACATTTCATTGAAAAATTTAGATTTTAATTCTTGTAACATATTATTTGGACACTGTAATGTAGATTGAACATGCTGTTGAGTTAAACCAGTCGAGAGTACTCCTGCGGTTATAGCTTCTGATCGTTCTAGGGTTTCTTTGTTGTCTTTTAGCATATCAACCTCTCCCTTTTATTATGAAGGTCAATTAACTTAAGCAAAATGAATGCCAAAAAGCGTGACAGCATTCACATTTATAATTCTATTACTTTAATACGCTTAACCACTGTACACCATCTTATTGATGAAATAGAAGCGTTATGATTGATGAGATGGACTGAATCTCTTGCAAAATTCACCTAATTTTTCTATGGTTAAGCATACCTTTCTCGCACGAAAAAATTTGAAACATTATGTCTACACAAGAAAAAGAAACTTCCAACAGCCTATATCGTCAATGGCAAACGCTGTCTTTGCTGGGCACGGGGAAATGGACAGGCACGCGTTTTATTCAAGAATCGCTGGCACGCGAAGGCATTAATGTTAGCCTCAGAACCATTCAACGCGACTTAAACCAGCTCGCGCAACGCTTTTTAATTGAAAATAACAAAGAAACACCGCAAGGTTGGCGCTGGAAATCGGATGCCCCCATTCAAAGTCTTCCGCATATGACCAGCTCTCAGGCGGTCACCTTTATGATGGTTGAAGAACACTTAAAACACCTTCTTCCACCAAGTTTAATCGATGAAATGAATCCTTGGTTTGATCTTGCTCGGCGCAGTTTATCTAGCCAAAACAACGTACGCCAATGGGTGAATCGGGTTCGGATTGTACCGGCGAGCCAACCTCTGATTCCTCCAACAATTAATCAGCAGGCACAACAAACGATTTATGAAGGATTATTGCAAGATAAACAAATTGAATGCTTGTATCAAGGTCGAGGCAGAGAAGAAAAATCGTATATTTTAAATCCTTTAGGCTTGGTTCAAAAAGGTGCGATTATTTATTTAATTTGCACCCGAAATGATGGTAGCGATGTACAAACTTTTGCTTTGCATCGTTTTAAAGCAGCAACGCTGTCAAAACAGCGTGCATTGCACCCGGTTAACTTCGATATCGACCGTTATATCGACGCCGGGGGGTTAGGATTTAGAATTGATAGCAACAAACCATCGGAATTAGTGCAATTAAAACTGACTATGCGTGATTATGATGCACAAACCTTCTATGAATCTCAATTAAGTAAAGATCAGGTCATTACCAATTTAAACCACCAAGATATTGAAATTCAAGCGACTGTCCCGTTCACCTCACAACTGGTTTGGTGGCTTCGAAGCTTTGGCAATAAAATATTAAAAATTGAACCCATTGAAGTGGCACAACAGGTTTATGAAGAATCCTAAAATAGGATGAACCTAAATTTTTTCTATCTATATGCATAATTTCAGATTTTATTCTTCTGCTACAACGTAGCATTTAAAAAATAAAATGCATGTAGATCAGTGATGCAATAAAAAACCTGCGCTATGGCAGGTTTTTTAAGCAAAATCTAAAAGTATTTAAACGGTTGCAGCTTTCTTCATTTGGGCATTTTTACGAATTGTAATCATCACCAATTGTACAGCTGCAGGTGTCACACCCGGAATACGATTGGCTTGCGCTAAGGTTTCTGGTCGAATATCTTTTAACTTCAAGGTAATTTCACGTGATAAACCTGAAACTACATCGTAATCAAAATCGGCAGGAATACGCGTTTCTTCTAAGCGTTTCATTTGCGCGACATCTTCATGCTGGCGATTAATGTAACCTTCGTATTTCACCGCAATTTCAATTTGCTCGCCCACTTGTTGTGAAACTTGCGAACCGGTTAATTCTGCAATTTGGCTAAAGTTAATGTTTGGACGCTTTAACAAATCAACCGCGCTACATTCTTTACTTAAGTCTGCACCGGTCATTTCTACAAACTGCTTACCCATTGGGTTATTTGGTGCAGCCCATAAATGTTTTAAACGACCCAATTCGGTTTCTACGGCTTCCATTTTTTCACAGTACGCCGCCCAACGCGTATCGTCCACCAAGCCCATTTCACGCCCAATTGAAGTCAAACGTTGGTCTGCATTGTCTTCACGCAGCATTAAGCGATATTCGGCACGTGAGGTGAACATACGGTACGGTTCTTTGGTACCAAGCGTGATTAAATCGTCAACCAACACGCCCAAATACGCTTCATCGCGTTTTGGCGTCCATTGTTCTTGATCCCATGCACGGCGAGCCGCATTCAATCCAGCAAGTAATCCTTGTGCGCCCGCTTCTTCATAGCCCGTTGTGCCATTAATTTGACCGGCAAAATACAAATTATTAATGGCTTTGGTTTCTAAGGTAAATTTCAAAGCTTGCGGATTAAAGTAATCGTATTCAATAGCATAACCCGGACGTAAAATATGCGCGTTTTCCATACCACGAATTGAGCGTACCAATTCAAACTGCACATCAAATGGCAACGAAGTTGAAATGCCATTTGGATACAATTCGTGCGTATCTAAACCTTCAGGCTCCAAGAACACTTGATGTGAGTCTTTATCGGCAAAACGGTGGATTTTATCTTCAATCGATGGGCAATAACGTGGGCCAACGCCTTCAATCACACCGGTGTACATTGGCGAACGATCTAAACCACCGCGAATAATGTCGTGGGTTTTTTCATTGGTATGGGTGATATAACAGCTAACTTGCTCAGGATGCATTGACGCATCGCCCATAAATGACATCACTGGCGATGGGAAATCGCCCGGCTGTGCGGTCATTACTGAAAAATCAACTGAACGAGCATCAATACGTGGTGGTGTACCCGTTTTTAAACGCCCAACCGGTAATTTAAGCTCACGTAAACGATCTGCAAGCGCAATTGAAGGTGGATCGCCTGCACGACCACCGCTCGATTTTTCTAAACCAACGTGAATCACACCACCTAAGAAAGTCCCTGTGGTGAGTACTACTGTTTTGGCATCAAAACGAATGCCCATTTGGGTCACTACACCTTTGACCGTATCGCCATCAACAATTAAATCGTCTGCGGCTTGTTGGAAAATATCCAAATTGGCTTGGTTTTCTAAGGTTTCGCGAATGGCCGCTTTATAACGCACACGGTCAGCTTGCGCACGTGTTGCACGAACGGCCGCGCCTTTGCGCGAATTTAAAATACGAAATTGAATACCGCCTTTGTCGGCAGCCAATGCCATCGCACCGCCTAAAGCATCAATTTCTCGCACCAAATGAGACTTACCAATTCCCCCAATGGCAGGGTTACAGCTCATCTGCCCCAAAGTTTCAATATTATGAGTTAGCAGTAAAGTCTGTCGCCCCATACGCGCAGCAGCAAGCGCTGCTTCCGTACCTGCGTGACCACCACCAATAACGATAACATCGTACACTTTAGGATAATGCATAATCTTTAAGTCTGAACAATAAAAAAGACCGTGAATTATAGCAGAATTTCATTTTGGATATAGCTTTTTCATTCGAGCAATTACAATATTTTAAAGCCTTAAGTTGCAAGCTCAATGGATGTTTCTTGAGTCCTAAGCAAACAGCACAAATTTTCAACCTTCAGGCCATGCACAACCCATATCAACCAGCTTTTAGCTTTTAGCTTTTTAAAAAAATGTATTCATTAAAGCTGAGTCAATTTAGCAAATCGTCTTGGGTATTTAAATTAACGTAAAAGCTCTATTTTATTGATCTTAAAACCTCAACCGCAATTAATCAAAAAACAACCAACCTTAACTATGTAATAAAAATAATCTACAAAATACTTAAATAAACATAAAACAAAAACTATTTCTCAAAATATTTTTATTAAAATATTTAAAATTTGATAATTCCAACCATTTTAGTTGTATTTATTTTTAGTAATTCAGAGTATTTTTGTCAGGTTTATTTAGAATAAATTACGCACAAATTAAACAATAAGATACTGTTTTATATAGTTAAAAATTAAATTGTTTTTTTATCAATTCTTTGTTTATTTTTTGTTATTTTTGTCCGATAATAAATTAACAAATATATTGTAGGCTTATTTTAAATGGGCTTAAAAAATAAAACACCAAACCAAAAACTGAGCAGAGAAATCGCCATTATTTTGGTTATTAAAGTTGCGGTACTCATGCTCATTAAATCAATTTGGTTTAATTCTCCAACTATCCCTAAAGATTTTAACACTCAAACTGCCCAGCATATTTCGGGTAACTCATCTGAAACTAAGGAGACACGTTGATGATTTCTGAAAGCGTGGTCGATCTTTCGCGTTTGCAATTTGCAATGACAGCGATGTATCACTTTTTATTTGTTCCACTAACCCTTGGTTTGGCCTTTATTCTTGCCATTATGGAAACCACCTATGTGGTTTCAGGCAAAGAAATTTACAAGGATATGACCAAATTTTGGGGCAAATTATTCGGCATTAACTTCGCACTCGGTGTCACTACAGGCTTAACCATGGAGTTCCAATTCGGAACAAACTGGGCCTATTACTCACATTACGTGGGTGATATTTTTGGTGCGCCTTTAGCCATTGAAGGACTCATGGCCTTCTTCCTCGAGTCAACCTTTGTGGGCTTGTTCTTTTTTGGTTGGGAACGACTTTCACGCGGGCAGCATTTAGCTGTGACATGGTTGGTTGCGATTGGTTCAAACATGTCTGCATTGTGGATTTTGGTTGCCAATGGTTGGATGCAAAACCCCGTCGGTGCAGCATTTAACTTTGAAACCATGCGTATGGAACTGACCGACTTCGGTGCACTTATTTTTAACCCTGTTGCGCAAGTAAAATTCGTACATACAGTTTCTGCAGGTTATGTCACAGGTGCCATTTTTGTTTTAGCCATTTCAAGCTACTACTTACTCAAAAAACGTGATTTACCGTTTGCACGCCGCTCTTTTGCCATTGCTGCCATTTTTGGTCTTGCATCGACTCTATCGGTCATTTTACTGGGCGATGAATCGGGCTATGAAATTGGTGATGTACAAAAAACCAAATTAGCAGCCATTGAAGCGGAATGGAATACAGAGCCAGCGCCTGCTAGCTTCACCTTATTTGGTATTCCAAACCAAAAAGAAATGCGCACCGACTACGCCATTAAAATTCCTTATGTTTTGGGTTTAATTGCAACACGCTCAACCGATGGTCAAGTCACTGGCATTAAAGACTTGATGCAAGAGCACGAAGCTCGTATTCGTAATGGCATGGTTGCATATGGACAACTTGAGCAACTTCGCGCAGGCAATACATCACCTGAACTTTTAGCAGCGTTTAAAGACAGCCAAAAAGATTTGGGATATGGCTTACTTGTTAAAAAATATACCAACGATGTCACTCAAGCGTCTGACGAACAAATTCAGTCGGCTGTAAAAGACAGCATTCCTAATGTGAAAGCATTATTCTTCAGCTTCCGTGCCATGGTTGTTGCTGGTTTCTTAATGCTACTTCTGTTTGTACTCACCACATGGGCGGTTGCAAAACGCAATGCCGAAAACAAACCGTGGTTACTTAAATTTGCCCTGTTCTCTTTACCGTTACCTTGGCTTGCAGCACAAACAGGTTGGTATGTGGCTGAAGGTGGTCGTCAACCTTGGACCATTGGTGAAGTCTTGCCAACGCATTTATCTGCCTCAAGCTTAAGCACAGCAGACCTTGCAGGTTCTATTTTAGCCTTGGTTGCGTTCTATACCGTGTTGCTGATTATTGAAATGTATTTAATGATTAAATTTGCTCGCCTAGGCCCAAGTTCATTACATACAGGCAAATATCACTTCGAAACAAACAAACAACCTCTACATGATTCTTCTGTTGGGGAGGCATAATCATGATCGAATATGAACTATTAAAAATTGTTTGGTGGGTATTGGTGGGTGTACTGCTCATTGGATTTGCATTGACCGATGGGTTCGATATGGGATCTATGGCCATCATGCCGTTTGTGGGTAAAACCGATAATGAACGCCGCGCAGCCATTAACACCATCGCCCCACATTGGGATGGCAACCAAGTTTGGTTTATTACTGCAGGCGGTGCCTTATTTGCGGCATGGCCAATGGTTTATGCCGTCGCCTTCTCAGGCATGTATTGGGCGCTATTATTGGTGTTATTTGCCCTATTCTTACGTCCTGTCGGCTTTGACTATCGCTCTAAACTTGAAAATACCAAATGGCGTACCTCTTGGGATTGGGGCTTATGTATGGGCGGTGCTGTGCCTGCCCTCGTATTTGGCGTGGCGTTTGGTAACTTATTCCAAGGTGTTCCATTCCAATTCGATGACACCTTACGCTCAACCTATACAGGCAGTTTCTTTGCCCTACTAAATCCCTTTGCCTTAGTCTGTGGCATTGTGAGTCTGTCTATGCTCTGTGCTCATGGTGGTGCATGGTTAATGTTACGTACCGATGACATATTGCGCCAACGTTCAGCAAAAGCAACGCAGCTAATGGGTATGGTCTTTTTAGCCTGTTTCTTAATTGCCGGTGCATGGTTATATTTCGGTTCAATTCAGGGATACAGCTTGGCTGAGCCTCTTGCAACCAACACAGCCATTAACCCACTCACTAAACACGTGGTTAATAATGCCAATCATGGATGGATGAACAACTACTCAACTTATCCAATCACCATGCTTGCGCCGATTGTGGCTATTTTGGGTGGCATCATTACCATTTTGGCAGGTGGCTTAAATAAAGCAGGTCTAAGCTTTACTGGTACCAGTTTAAGCATTGTGGGTGCAATTTTAACCGCAGGTTTTGCCCTGTTCCCATTCTTGTTGCCATCTAGTATTGACTTAACCTCAAGCTTAACTATGTGGGATGCTGTATCTAGCCATAAAACCTTGGGTGTAATGACTGTTGCTGCGGCAATCTTTGTACCGATCATTTTGTGTTACACCACGTGGTGCTACTACAAAATGTGGGGTGTAATCACCAACAAACATATTGAAACTCACTCACATAGTTTGTATTAAAAGGAGAATGACAGATGTGGTATTTCGCTTGGATTCTCGGAATTTTAATGGCGTGTTTTGCAGGTGTTCTCAGTGCACTTTATATTGAGCATCATCAAAATTTAGATGAGGAATAAAACCATGGCAAATGCAATGACAACATCACCTCAACCCAAAGGGGCAATGCGAATCATCAGTATGATTCTCTCATTTACGTTGGCATTGCCGCTTGCCGCAATACTTATGATTTATCCATCGCTGATGCTAGATGCAAATGGACATTATAGCCATCCGCAACTCATGTTAGTTATGCTTGGTATTTCAGGTGGATTTATTCATGGTGTTGGTTTTAAACCCGAGTTTTGGTTATGGAGATGGTTATTTAGCCCACTTATTTCTTGGCCGCTAATGTTCATTGGTTATTATGTTTGGCTTGTGCATTAACCACCCAAATAAAAAACCTCCACAAGTTTGGAGGTTTTTTATTGCTGTTAAAACATAAAACGTAAAAAACCAGCATCTTCTGCTGGTTTTTTACAATATGAATTATTCAAACGTTTTGAAACGCAACTCATCTGCGATATACGTTTTTTCTGATGCAGGAGCTTCAATTGAACCAAACACCAATTGCGCACGTAATTTCCAATTTGCAGGCACATCAAAAGTTGCTGCTGTTTCTTGATCTACAATTGGATTGTAATGCTGTAACGATGCACCAATCCCTTGTTCTGACAAAGCAGTCCAAACCGCGAATTGTGCAATTGCCGTTGAATGCTCCGACCAAACTGGGAAATTGTCGGCATACGCTGCAAATTTTGCTTGCAGAGATTGAATGACATCTTGATCTTCATAAAACAATGCCGTGCCCTTACCCGCAGCAAAACTCGCGATTTTTTTCGCTGTTGTTTCAAATGCTTCTGCTGGAACCATTTTACGCAACGTTTCTAAAACGATGTTCCAAAATTTTTGATGCGATGCATCAAGCAAAATTACCACGCGAGACGACTGCGAGTTAAACGAAGAAGGACTTTGACGCACAACATGCTTAATCAGGTCTTCAATTTGTTGGTTTGATAAAGCAACTTGGTTGCCAATTGCATAAATTGTGCGGCGTTTTTCAATTTGTTCAATAAAGGACATAATCAGACTCCTTATTATATGCTTGATATAAAATTTGATGAGTAACAGTGTAGGATTTTATAAAATAAAGACAAAGTAGCTTACGATTAACACAGTGTTCTATTTTTAGAATAGACAAAACCAGTAGCAAAAATTCTTTTTATTTGCACGTCATGCCGTTTATAAAACGAAACTGCATGACGTGCAACAATTTTATTTTTCTGTTTCAAATAAGGCTGCAACAAACGATTTAGCCGAAAATGGACGCAAATCGTCAATTTTTTCGCCCACGCCAATAAATCGTATTGGCACATGAGTGCGGCTAGCAATATTAAATAATACGCCGCCTTTGGCTGTACCATCTAATTTGGTGATGGTAATGCCTGTAAGCCCAACAGCTTGGTCAAATTCTTGTACTTGGTTAATTGCATTTTGCCCAGTACCCGCATCGACCACCAACATAATTTCATGTGGCGCGGTGGCATCAATTTTTTGCATGACGCGTTTAACTTTTTTAAGCTCTTCCATTAGGTTGCTTTTGTTATGCAAACGACCTGCGGTATCTGCAATTAAAACATCTACACCTTTAGCACGGGCACTTTCAAAAGCATCGAAAATTACTGAAGCACTGTCTGCACCATGTCCTTGCGCCACAACTGCAATATTATTGCGCTCGCCCCAAATTTGTAATTGTTCGGTGGCAGCGGCACGGAAAGTATCGCCCGCAGCAAGCATGACTTTTTTACCCTCGCCTTGCAAACGTTTTGCAAGTTTACCAATGGTCGTGGTTTTACCAACGCCATTTACACCAACCATTAAAATCACATACGGATTTTTTTGCGGATCGATATGTAAAGGCTTCACACGTGGTGCAAGTAATGCCACCAATTCTTCTTGCAACGCTTTATATAAGGCATGTGAATAAATTAAATCGCCACGCGCAGTACGTTCAGTTAAGTTGGTAATAATAGTTTTAGTTGCTTCAACACCAATATCTGCAACCAGAAGTTGTTCTTCAACTTCTTCTAATAATTCATCATCAATTTCTTTACCACCAATTAAAATGTTAACCATTCCATCGGCAAAGCTTTTACGGGTTTTGGTTAAGCCTTCTTTCATTCGACCAAAGAAACCTTTTTTCGGTTTATCTTCATCGGTGTCTAAATTTTGAGGCTGTTCTATTTTCTGCTCAATAATGGGCACATCCACAGCAGGTAAACTTGGTAAAGTGACATCATCATCACCAATTTCGGCATCAATCAAAAGTTTTGTTTGCCCGTGTGTGTTCTGTTGCATGCTCATCCTTCGAAAAAAACATCACATTAAAAATAAAAGTTTAGCATAAATTACGGGTGCTTGCTGCTGTCGCAAATGGATAAAATCTTTATCTGTTACGATGTTCAGGATCAAGTGCCGGATAGTGCTGAATGGCGCGTTGTTCGTACTGGAATGCACGAATAAGCCTAAAATATTGCTGCTTATTAATTTGGGGTTGCTGCAACAATGAGCTCGCTAAAGATTGCGTTTGGGGATATTGCCCCATGGAAGCCAATTGCTGAATATTTGAAAATTGTGTGGTTTGAATAGGCGCAGTCAATAATAAATAACCCAACACCAATACGATAAACACAAGAAAAACAATAAAATAATGCACATAATATGCAAAAGAAAACTTAGACTTTACAACAGTTAAAATATCTATCGATTTAAACATGATCAACCTCGATTAAACATCAGTATAATTGATCATGCTTAAACGACACAATAACAATTATAAATCGACCCGATCTATAATTAACTCAAGCTTAGTATGACGTTGTGATGTGCCTGATAAAAATATAATATAAAACTGCGGCAATAATCACCAACATCAGCACCAATAACATAATATTGCCTTGATGCGCTGCATGTGGCGGATGTAAAGGGTCGTCTGCCAAAGCATATAAGGTTTGATTATAAATACGATAAAACTCTTTTTGCTCTTCAACTGGAAAGTCTTTGGTCAATTCAGCAATTTTGGTCCGATGTCCGATTCCCATATTACCAATGTGCTGGTTTTCGTTATAAATAGCTGCATTTAGTTGTTGCCGATGAAATTTAGCAAGCGACGCCACTTGCTCAGGGTTTAACGGACTGCTGAACTCGAAACCATCAATTGTAGTTATCATAAGTGCTTCTCCTTGTTATCTTTTCATTCCAATATAACAAAAAAAATCTTTACGGTCACTTTTTAATCATATAAACTGCATTTTACTTGTATTAGAGGGATAAATCCCCATCTATACATTGACTTTAGAATTTCACTGTAATAAAACTTAAATGTAATTCAGTTATTCTATTTTTACTTCAAGTGAAGTTATTTAAATTGAAGTTATATTAGACTTCTTGCATAAATCAAAAATTAGCTAATATTTGATTCTATTTTACTGGATTTAATTAAAACATCGCTTTTAATTTAAATAATTATGCAAGAAATCTATTGTAGTCATAATTAAAATAAGGAACCTTATATGATGCAACAATCGACTCAACAAGACTTAGAACATGTTTATTCTTCTGCAGTCAACACAATTCAATCACAAATGAATTTTGCAGATGCCGTAACAGATCTAGAAAACGTCGCTCGTGCTGGGCATGGAAAAGCAGCATTGTTTTTAGCGGAACTTTATTATCAAGGTTTCCGTGTTGAACGAGATAGCTTAAAGGCACAGTATTGGCAAAACTTCGCCACAATGAAAGCTTAAAACAACGTCACCTTGGTGGCGTTTTTTAATGCATTAATTTTTTGACCTCTACTGTACACATTTTTTTATTTTTCGACTTGCAAAAGCTTGAGTTTCATTCCAATCTAATCTTAGACAAAAACAACAAACGAAGGATAGCCAGTTATGACCACAGTATCTCAAGTCATCCAGCAAAAAAAGAATTCGACCATTTTTACCATTTCACCCGATGCCTCTATCGTAGATGCAGTCAACTTAATGACCACGCAAGACATTGGGGCGGTAATTGTCACTGAACATCAGCGTGTGGTTGGTATTTTATCGGAACGCGATTGCGCACGAAAAGTCATTTTACATAGCTTAAATGCAGAAGATACCTTGGTGAGCGAAATTATGACGGCAAACGTAATTAGCGTTCGTTTGAATAATAGTGTCGAAGAATGCTTAACCCTCATGACTGACCGACATTTACGCCATTTGCCTGTGCTTGAAAATGAAGTATTGGTTGGATTAGTTGCCATTGGCGATTTAGTCAAAGCGACCATTCAAGATCAGCACGACTTAATTGAGCAATTACAACGTTATATTACCAGCTAAAACCGCGCAACAAGCGCAGAATACGCTTGTTGCTTCGCAGATTATTTTGCCAAATATTGAGTCATCTGTTCTAAGCCATTTAAGCTTAATGGATACATATGCTGTTCAAAAATTTGCTGAATCTGACCAATGGTTTGCGTGTATTGCCAATAATTTTCTGTTTCAGGGTTTAGCCAAGCTATTTTTTTAAAATGTTGATAAATACGCTGCAACCAAACCCTTCCCGTTTCCTCATTCATATATTCAACTGAACCACCCATCGCACCAAGCTCGTATGGTGCCATGCTGGCATCGCCCACCACAATCACGCAGTAATCTTGGCCATATTTGTGTAATAAATCCCATGTAGAGAAAGCACTCGCCTGCCGCCGAGCGTTGTCTTTCCAAACGTTGTCATAAATACAGTTGTGAAAATAGAAATAATCTAAACTTTTAAATTGTTGCTTTGCAGCTGTAAATAATTGCTCGCATTGCTGAATGTGCGCATCCATAGAGCCGCCCACATCAAACAGCATCAACACTTTTATACCATTGCGCCTTTGTGCAACCAATTGAATATCTAATAGGCCATTTTGTGCTGTTTTTTGAATGGTTTGATCAATATCCAATTCTAACGGCGTACCTTGTCTAGCAAATTTACGCAATCTGCGCAGTGCCATTTGCATTTGCCTTGAACCCAATATTTGATCATCATCTAGATTACGATATTGTCGTTGTTCCCACACTTTTACAGCACGATGTTTTCGACTGGGCCCACCAATGCGAATCCCCTGCGGATGGTCACCATAAGCACCAAAAGGAGATGTTCCCCCTGTACCAATCATACGGTTACCACCTTGGTGCTTTTTATGCTGCTCTGCTAAACGTTGCTCTAACTGTTGCAATAGTTCTTGCAACGAATTGGCTTGTTGTAGCTGTGCACGTTGCCCGGCAGTTAAGTTTTTTTCCAAAAGCTCTAAGTCTAACCAAGATTTGGGAATGTGGTTTAATTGCTTGAGTAAATCATCAATTTCAACGTCTGGTAATGCTTGCAGATATGCCTGAAATGCACGATCAAATTTGTCGAAATATCGTTCATCTTTAACCAAAATCAGTCGGGCTAACTGATAAAACTGCTGCATATCAGCAAAAGCTAAATCGTGTGCTACAGCATGATTTAAATCGAGCAATTCTTGCGTGCTGACAGGCACACCAAATTTTCGTAATGTATAAAATAGCCGAATAAACATCTAACACCTCAACGGCGAGACATAAAAGCCAAACGCTCTAATAACTGTAAATCTTGTTCATTTTTAATTAATGCACCATATAGCGGTGGCAAAGCAGAAGCCGCATCGGTTTGATGCAGTTGTTGTTCGGCCAATTCATCTGCCATTAACAAGCTTAGCCAGTCGATCAATTCTGACGTAGAGGGTGGTTTTTTTAAATTGGGAATTTTACGAATTTGGAAAAAGATTTCTAATGCACGATTCACTAATTGGTAAGCAACATTTGGAAAATGTGCCGCGATAATTTGCTGCATGGTGTCGGCATCTGGAAATTCGATGTAATGAAAAAAACAACGGCGCAAAAAGGCATCGGGTAATTCTTTTTCATTGTTTGAAGTAATAATCACTATGGGGCGCTGTTGTGCCTGAATGGTTTCGCCAGTTTCATACACATAAAAAGACATTTTGTCTAATTCATGCAATAAATCGTTTGGAAATTCAATATCTGCTTTATCAATTTCATCAATCAACAAAACACAACGTTCTTGGCTTTGAAATGCGTCCCACAACTTACCAGGTTTAATATAGTTTTTAATATCATAAACCCGATCATCACCCAACTGACTGTCGCGCAAACGTGAAACCGCATCGTACTCGTATAAGCCTTGTTGGGCTTTGGTGGTCGATTTAATATGCCACGTTTTTAATTCCAAACCTAAGCTTTGTGCAATCTGTTCGGCTAAAAGTGTTTTGCCTGTACCAGGTTCACCTTTAATTAAAAGTGGTTTTTGTAGGGTGATTGCAGCATTCACAGCCAGCTTTAAGCCATCTGTTGCAATATACTGCGTGGTTCCTTCAAAAGATGCGGTTTTGCTAGACATATCACTCCCTCACAACGAAATTTCATTTATAGTGGGGTGCTGTTTCGCGTTACAGATGCACGTTTGTTCCATTTACTCCAACAAAACCCAACCACACAACCCAAACCTATCACAAATAAAATTGAACCTAGATTTAACTGAATTAACTGTTTGTCGTGCGTTAACACGCCAAAAAGCAAACCAAAAATGGCAGGTGCAAGCGACGCATTTGTCCCTTCTGAAACCGTGGGCGTTACAATACAAGCAAAGGCAATTAAGGTCGATACAAAACAAAATTTGGGATATGGCTTAGTCATAAAATACCAAGCCAATAACACAATGGTTGCACCAATCACATAGACACTCACAGCCAAGGTATCTTCGCGGAAATTATCCAACACCGACCACATTTGCTGAAAGATTCCTGTTGTATCAAGCACCACGCAAGCCCTCAGGTTCTACCGCATTTGGATTAATTAATCCTTCTGGCGGCATTTGCATGAAGAAGCCTTTGGTTTGTAACGAATCCATCACATGTAAAACATTTACACGTGCCAATTTACGTTGCTCATGAAGCTCTAGATGCATAACAAATGTTGGTTTACCAAACGCCTGACGCACAGCTTCAGGAATAATTTCAAAAGGATCTGTATTTTCTTGGGCAGGCGTTGCCACGTATAAATACATTTCGTCTTTTTTGCTAGAACGGTAAATATCACAATGCATAGAAACAGCACTCTTGGTAGAAGCATATAAGAAATTAAAAACAGCCGATAGCGACTTCATTGACGCATCAGTCGTGCTTTTATTGTATAGGAAAATGAGGCGTTAAGGGGCGACTTTCATTTGTTGTCTTAAATTGGTGATATCATTTTGCAGAATATCGAGTAATGGCCGTGTTAAAAGCTCATAGCGCCAACCGGTTAAATAAGGTGAAAAATCATATTCAGGTTTTTGAAAAACCACATGATGATATAGCTCATTTAACCATTTTTTACGCATGAGAATATCTTTTGGAATATCTAGGTTTTGCGCAACGCCATGAATGTGCATTTCAACACGCTGGGCAATGTCAGGCGTGACCATTTTTACAGGTCGCGACATGCTTAGCGGCCAAGCATCTTTTTCTGGTAAAAATTTAAGTAAATCTAAAATAGTTTTACCATATTCGCGAATAATATTCGGGCGTATCTGTTTAATGGTTGAAAGCTGAAAATGATTTTTTGGATTTTTTTCAACCAAATCAATCATGGTGGCATTTTTTAAAATAAAACTGCGCGGCACGTTCAAGACTTTAATTAATTGCTCTCGCCAAGCAGCCAACTGCTGTAATTGCATGAGCTGACGGCGTGAATGACGATAATTTCCGACATCTAAATATAAACATTCAACAGGCGTTTCTTGTGCAATTTCTTGGGTCAAACTCACACAATCTTCTAAGACAAAGCCAAGCAATTGCTTTTGATTTAGCTGTTGCTGCAATTGATCGGACAATTGTTGTAAATAAATCACATCGTTGGCGGCATAACATAATTGTTTGTCACTTAACGGACGCGCCAACCAATCTGAACGGGTTTGGTCTTTCTCAATTTCAATATTTAAAACACTTTTTAACGCATTTTGGTAACTGACTTGCAAACCATGCCCTAAAAATGACATTGCAATTTGCGTATCGAAGACATTATTTAATTCAGCAACTTTTGCATAATGATAAATTAAATCAATATCTTCGCTGCAAGCATGGAAAACATTTTGCTTTGCGCTACAAATTTTTTCCCAGAATGGATTTAAATCCAGACGTGCGCCATCGAGCAGATACACCTGATTGGCGACATTAATTTGAAACACGCCCAGTTTCGGCCAAAAGGTATCGACCTTAATGAATTCACTATCCAGCGCATAAACAGCACTTTGATTCATGATATCCAAAACGTGGTTCAGTTGTTGTTGCTCTTGGATAAATTGATACATGTTTGGACGAAATGCTCGATGCCATGAATTAAATCAAACACATCAACATATTTTTAATAAACAATTAAATATGTTAATGCAGAAAACATAAAAAATAATACGTTTAAATTATCTATCAAAAACAAAGTTTTTGACATCTTTAAATTGTCTTTTCGAACATTCGGCCATCAAGCTGATATTTTTTGTACAATGGCGCGTTATTTGAGTTGCATTCGATTATGTACAGCCTGACTTAAGGTATGACTGTCGACATATTCGAGTTCACCGCCTTGTGGCACGCCTTGTGCAATTCGCGTCATTCGAAGCGATAAATGCTTACACGACTCTAATAAATAATGCGCAGTGGCTTGCCCTTCAACGGTTGCATTGGTCGCAATAATCACTTCTTGAATGATATTTTGACTTAAACGCTCAACCAATGCAGGAATGCCAATTTCGTCAGGGCCAATTCCATCTAGCGGCGATAAATGCCCACCCAAGACATGATATTTGCCTTTAAAACTGCCACTGTGCTCAATCGCCATGACATCGGCTGGGGATTCAACCACACACAACACTTGTTCATCGCGCTCATGCGATGCACAAATTTCACAAATATCATGTTCTGTAAGTGAGTTACAAACCTGACATGCATGAATATAGCTGGCTGCTTCATTTAAAGCTTGTGCTAAAAATACTGCACCTTCACGGTTTTTCATCACCAAATGCAGTGCCATGCGCTGAGCCGATTTTGGCCCAACGCTAGGCAAAACACGCAATGCTTGTACCAGTTCTTCAAAACGTTGACTAAACACGCAATAATTACTCTTAGAATAAACCCGAAAGGCCGGCTGGTAAGCCTGAACCAGCATTGGCAGCTTTCATGGTGTCTTCAGTAATTGTTTCAGCTTGACGTGCTGCATCATTCATTGCGGCAGCAATCAAATCTTCAATCATATCCGCATCGTCTTGTAACAATTCAGGATTAATTTCAATACGTTTCACCACATGACGGCAAGTCATGGTTACTTTAACCAATCCACCACCTGCTTCTGCATGCACTTCAGTTTCTGCAAGTTGAGCTTTGGCCTTTTTAATATTGGCTTCCATATCTTTTTGCATACGCTGCGCTTGTTGCATCAACATATTAATGTTCATTTCGCATCTCCCAAATTTAAATCAGATCAAGTCCGCGTGAAAGGTCTGCGATAATATCATGGATATCCTCTAGACCAACAGAAACACGGATTAATCCTTCACGAATTCCTGCTGCAAGCTTCGCTTCTGGCGATAATTTACCATGTGTGGTGGTTGCAGGATGGGTAATGGTCGATTTTGCATCGCCTAAATTCCCTGTAATGGAAATAAATTGTGTGCTGTCGATGACTTTCCATGCAGCATCTCGCCCACCTTTAACTTCAAATGAAACAATACCACCAAAGCCCAACTGCTGTTTTTTGGCAAGTTCATGTCCGGCATGTTCAGGCAATCCGGCATAGTAAACTTGTTCAACTTTTTCGTGCTTACTTAACCATTCAGCCAAAATTTGTGCATTTTGTGAATGGGCATTCATTCTTAAACGTAAAGTTTCTAAGCCTTTTAAGAACACCCACGCATTAAATGGACTCATTGACGGTCCAAGCGTACGCACCACACCAAAGACTTCTTCAAGGAGTTGATGCCCACCAACCACCGCCCCGCCCAAAGTTCGTCCTTGGCCATCAATATATTTGGTTGCTGAATACACCACTAAGTCCGCACCTAACTGTAATGGCTTTTGTAAAATGGGGGTGCACAGCGTGTTATCTACCGCAAGTAAGGCATTATTGGCATGGGCAATTTCAGCCAACGCGGGAATATCAGCAATTACCGCCAACGGGTTCGACGGCGATTCTATAAATAAAAGCTTTGTTTCAGGACGAATTAAGGCTTTCCATGCAGATAAATCGGTTAAATCAACAAAATCGACCGCCACACCAAACTTTGCAATATAACGTTCAAACAAACCCACGGTTGAACCAAAAACGTCACGCGAGCAAATAACATGATCGCCGGCTTTTAAATACGCCATTGCAATCGCTAAAATTGCGCCCATGCCCGAACCGGTTGCAACAGCACGTTCTGCACCTTCAAAAGCGGCTAAACGCTTTTCAAACATCGCCACGGTTGGATTAGTAAAGCGCGAATAAATATTGCCCGGCTCTTTGCCTTGAAATTTATTGGCCGCTTCTTCTGCATTTTTATAGACAAATGAAGACGTTAAAAAAATTGGCTCGTCATGCTCGCCTTCAAAAGTTCGTGTATGCCCTGAACGTATAGCTAAAGTATCTTGTTGGTACTGCACATCATCATGTTGACTCATTATAGTCTCAAATTTTACAAAAAAAATTTGCTAACATTTTGAGCACTTATTACTATTCAGGTCAAGCGATAATCTAGCGTTACAGGCGAATAGTTAAACAATAATTTGAAATTAAATTTCTTTAATATAAATCAATATAAGCTTATGAAAAATAATGATAATAACTTTATTGTGCGATGCGTCAAATAAAAAACAATACGCTTACTGATGATTTAATGCGCTGCTGGCCAAATTTGAATAAATCGAAGCAATGATTCATCAAACCACAAACGGCATTTACAGTAATAATGTATGAATTATGAAGTAAAATTACATTAGATTAAGTTTAAGCGATTGCATTTTAATGTTGCAGTCGTCATATTAGAAATGTGTACAAGACATATCGTGTTACACATGAGGATAATATGAAAACATTTCTAACGCTTAGTTTTGCTGCGTTCACTGGTTTTATCGGCCTATCTAGCGCCTATGCGGCCACTGCTGAATGCCAGAAACTCGAAGACGACCATAACCTAATTTATGCAGCAAAAGGTTATTGTTTTAGTGACGAGGCTGCCAAAGCAAAATACGGCAACCAAAACTGTTTTACCACTAAACCTAAATTTTCAGATAAAGAACAACAACGCCTAGACCAAATTAAGGCGCGTCAGAAAGAGTTAAACTGTAAATAAGTTTAATCTTAAGGATTTTTAAATGGCATATGATGACCAAAATATTTTTGCAAAAATTTTACGCAATGAAATTCCTGCAATAAAAGTTTATGAAGATGAGCGTGTTCTTGCGTTTATGGATATCATGCCACAGGCAGAAGGTCACACTTTGGTGATTCCGAAAGCCCAAGCAGTGACTTTGCTTGACCTGAACGCTGAAGATGCAGCTTATACCATTCAAGTGGTACAAAAAGTGGCTCGTGCCATTGAAAAAGCGCTCGATGCAAAAGGCATTGTACTTATGCAACTTTCGGGTGAAGCAGCCGGACAAACTGTTCCGCATGTTCACTTCCATTTAGTTCCAAGCTCCATTCAGGCTATGCGTAATCACGCGGCCGAAATGGGCGATATGGAAAAAATTAAAGCCAATGCTGAAAAAATTAAAGCAGCTTTATAAGTTTTCAATTTCCATGTCGTAAAAAAACCGGATCATTGATCCGGTTTTTTATCGCTTAAATTATTTAAAAAATTGCGATGCAATATTTAAAACATTTTGAATATCTGTGTTGGCAGCTTCAGTGTCTGAGTGCTCGCCTTTTGGAGTTAAGTGGTCAATTACTTGTGGAATAACACTGGCAATAGCCGCATAAATATCTTGCGGTTGGCTTTGAGTTTGTTCCGCAACGTTTTGAATGTCTTGATCGTTAAATAAAGACTGAACTTGGTCTGGACTCACATTGGTTTGATTGCTTTGATTTGGGTCAACCCAACTTTGAACTTGGTCTGCTAAACCACTGGTACGCAATTTATCTAACGCACCATTTAAACCACCTTGTTGCTGAATCCAATTCAAAATTAAAGGAAGCACCGCAACCAATAATGAAGAGGCATTCCCACCTGCACTATTATTTCCTGTAAATTGACCTAAAATTGAACCGAGGATACCACCTGCACCTGACGAAGTTTGATTTTGTGATTGGCCACCCAGCTGCCCAAGCACACCACCTAAAATTCCACCTAATCCACCAGAACTGTTGTTATTTTGCTGGCCTGAAAGCGCTTGTGCTGCAAGCTGTTCTACAAGTTTTGTTAAATCTGACATGCTCAATCTCTCTGTGTGGTATGTTTTAGTCTGTAACTAATATAGCCTTAAAAACAGCGTCAAAATGTTTCTGTTTGGTATCGGTATTCTCATATTACCATCTAAATTTATTCCAATTTTCAGGATTGGCCCAGAACTTAGAATTGAACCAATCTGGCACATGCTTATAGGTTAAAATATTAAATTGCCATAAGCTTAAATCGGCCTTGGGTTGCGTTTGATCTAACATTTTGGTTAATCCCAACGCGCGCATTAATTGCGTGTCGGACTGCAAACAAACCACAACCAACCGTTTTGCAAATAAATCTCGCAACTTCACCAACATTTGGGTTTTGTGTTGTTGTGGCAAAGCGGCAATTTCTTCTAGATCTAAAAACACAACGGCTAGGTCGTAGCGCTGTGTAAAAGGCAGACTTAGCAGTTCAGATACGCTAAAATGTTGCCAATGAATGGTTTGTGCTGAATCGTATTGTGCAAGATTTTGACCCATACATAATGCTGTTTGAATCGGCTGCTCCCGACATAAATCGTCTAGCATAGAAGTAATGACATTATGTTTTGCCATGAAACCGCACCTTTAAAATTGTAAGTGAGAAATTTTATATGGAATTACAAGGCATCTGCCATAAAATGCATGCCAGTTTAGCCAATAGTAGTGTAACTGAACACAATACCCAAAAGGCAAATGTTGAGTACCAATTTATTTTAGATGAAACAAAGATTGAACTGCCTTTCCAACTGGGTCAAGAAGTAGAAATTGAATGGGCTGGGCAAATTTATTGTGTTTCGTGTGGGAGTAAAACCCCTAAGTCGTATTCTCAAGGTCACTGTTTTAAATGCTTTAAGACCAAAGCTGCATGTGATATGTGCATTATGAAGCCTGAAACGTGCCACTATCATTTAGGTACTTGCCGCGAAGAAAGCTTTGCCCAAAATATTTGTTTTCAGCCACACATTGTGTATTTGGCCAATTCGAGCGCGCTGAAAGTCGGCATTACCCGCCTCGGACAAATGCCAACACGCTGGCTTGACCAAGGTGCAACGCAAGCGCTTCCCATTATGAAAGTCGGTTCACGCAGACTTTCAGGACAACTCGAAATTATGTTTGGCGAACAAGTGGCGGATAAAACCGATTGGCGAAAACTACTAAAAGGTGAAGCAGAACCACTTAATTTGGTTGAATTCAGAGAACAACTTTTCACTGAGTTTTCCACTAAAATTCAAAAAATTCGTGATGAATTTAGCCAAAATTTAGATTTTTCAGAAGGCATTGAATTGCTTGACCATGAACAAATGCGTGAATTTGTTTACCCTGTTGATTTTTATCCAGAGAAAATTAAATCTCATAATTTAGATAAAACCCCAACCATTCGCGGCAAGCTGCAAGGCATTAAAGGGCAATATCTTCTTATGGATTCAGGGGTAATTAATATCCGTAAATATACAGGTTATCAAATTACCCTCAGAGCGGAATAAGCAAACAATACGGCTTACTCAAGTAATCCTAAAATGGCATGTACAGGATCTTGAGTATCGCCCGAAATGAGTTGTTTATGCATGGAAACATGCTGCAAAGTCTGCAACTGCGCTTGCTCGGTGTTCATTAATTTTTCAATTTCAGCTGCCAATAATTCAGGTGATGCTTGTTGTTGAATTAATTCAGCAATGACTTTTTTACCTGCAATAATGTTTGGCAGCGAATAATAAGGAATTTTCACCAAGAATTTCACAATTTGGTAGGTTAACCAATGCAGCTTATAAAAAGTGACCATAGGGCGATGCAATAACATTGCCTCTAAAGTTGCCGTCCCCGATGCCAAAGCCACAATGTCACTGGCTTGCATCACCATGCGACCAATTTTAGACTCGGTATATTGGTTTTCCAATATATGAACTTTGTGCTGAAAACTTGCAGGATAGCCTTGTAAAATTTGCGCAATTTGCTGCTGCCGTTGTGCATTAATTGCAGGCACCAAAAACTGATAATTTGGATATTTTTTTGCCAGAATTTCCCCTGCTGAAAATACCAACGGCGCAAGTCGCTCAACCTCACTGCGGCGACTGCCCGGCAACAAGGCAATATATTGCCCCGCTTCATTTAAATTTAATGCTTGTCTTGCCTGTAAGACATTGTGCTGTAACGGTAATTGCTTCGCCAGCGGATGCCCAACAAAAATTGCAGGGACTTGGTATTTTTGATAAAACGCTTTTTCAAAAGGAAATAAGCACATCACCAAATCAATATTTTGTTTAATGCCATAGACCCGTTTTTGTCGCCACGCCCAAACCGATGGACTGACATACTGCACAGTTTTAATTGGGAGTTGTTGTTGCTTAATTTTTTTTGACACTCTTAAATTAAAATCGGGGGCATCAATACCAATAAAAATATCGACAGGCTGTTTGGTCCAGCGCTCAATGAGTCCATCTCTGACTGCAAATAATTGTTTTAAGTCTTTTAAAACTTCAACAATACCCATTACCGCTAGCGTTTCCATAGGATATAAACTGTTAAAGCCAGCAGCAATCATTTGCGGGCCGCCAATCCCTTCGAACTCGACATCTATGCCTAAATCGTGAAAACGTTGCATGAGTTCAGCGCCTAAGGTATCTCCTGAAACCTCGCCCACAACAATGCCTATTTTTAATTTACGATTTTGCAAAAGAATGCCCTGTACTAATCAACGACTTATGCTCGCTATAATAAAACAGTTCGAGATTTTCACAAAAGAATTTCAACCCAGTCGATGCGCAGATCATTTTCATTAAGCTTATTTTTAATCAATACAAAAATTACATAAAAAAATTTAATCAATAAATTACTGATAAACCTCTTATTTTATAAATTCTTCTCATTTTAAACTCTTCAATTTCAATCATGTTGTTGCAGATTCTTATTGGAAAAATTATCAAATAATAATAGTATCGCGAATCGTTTACATTTGTATTAAGGTTCACTCAATGCGATATCATCTTTCTGCCCTGTCTTTTGCTGTACTTAGTATTATGGGAAGCACCACATCCTATGCCAATGACACAGATGGACAGCCAACTTTAGCCACCATTACAGTCAAAGCAGATACAGCACCAAGTTCAGATAGTACAAAAACGTATACGATTAAAAACAGTCAAAGTGCCACCAAACTCAATATTGATGCCAAAGAAACTCCACAAACCTTAAATGTGGTCACGCGGCAACAAATGGATGATTTCTCTTTGCACACCACGCGCGATATTTTGAACAATACCCCCGGCGTTACTGTTACAGGGTTAGAAACCAACCGTACAACCTATACTGCGCGAGGCTTTAATATCTCTAATATTTTGGTTGATGGCGTAGGATTCCCACAATTAGATGGCTATGATTATTGGAATTATGATCCTGATAGTTATTTTTATGATCGCGTAGAAGTGGTTAAAGGTGCGGATGCTTTAACCAACGCATTGGGATCTCCAGGTGCGACTATCAATTACGTTCGTAAACGCCCAACCAAAGAATTCCAAGCCAATGCCGGCATCAGTTATGGTTCTTGGAATACACAACGCTATGAAGCGGATATTTCAGGTTCACTCACCCAAGATGGCCGTGTTCGTGGGCGACTGGTTGGTTTTGAAAAAACAGGCAATTCATATTTAGACAGTAATTCTGAAGAAAAAAATGGTATTCAAGGTATTTTAGAAGCAGATTTAACCGATGCAACTACGGCTTCAATCGGATACTCAAAGATGCATCAATATACTAATGGTGCACAATGGGGCTCTAATCCATTATTAAAAAATGGGGGTGCGTTCAGCTTTGCAAGTCATTACAACTATGCACCCTCTTGGACGTATTATGATTATGATATTGACAATTATTTTGCAAATATTGAACAAAAACTTGGTGATAATTGGAAGTTAAAGCTCAGTTACGACGATAAGCGCTTTTTAAATACCAATAAAATGCTTTACATCAACACTGCAAATAATATCGATTATTTATATCCTTCAATTTACAATCAAAAAATTACCAATAAAAATGCCAACATCAATGTAGATGGAAAATTTGATTTATTTGGAAGAACACATGACATTGTGATGGGTTATAATTGGGCACAATATAAAGAAAAATTCTCAAACTCTGTTTCACCAGAAATGCTTGAATATCTTAAAGATTATGATGTTACTCATTTGATTCCAACATCTATCCAACCTAGTACCAATTATGCAGAACCTACGTGGTATCAAATTAATGATTGGACAGCGAATGGCGCATCAACTTTAAAAACAACTTATGCAACTACTCGTTTGAATATAAACGATAAACTTAAAACCATTTTAGGCGCAAGCTATAATCAACTTGACTATACAGCATACCAAGGCGCAGAAAAATATACTAAAAATAAGTTAACCCCTTATGTGGGACTAACATATAATTTTTCACCAAATTATACCGCCTACCTCAGCTATACCTCTATTTTTTTACCTAATGGTTCAAAACTTAATACTTCGTACAAAACAATTGGACCGAAAGAAGGTAAAAGCTATGAACTTGGTTTAAAAACAAGTTGGTTCAATGACCGACTTACTGGGTCATTTGCTGTATTTAAAACAACCCAAAATAACTACACCGTTGATAGCGGAAAATTGTTAGGCTCGGTATCTTTATTCAATGTATATAATGTTGAATCTCAAGGTATTGAAGCGAATCTTGCGGGACAAGTGTCTGACAATCTTGACCTAAGTGTTGGATATACCAAATATGCGCTGAAAAGTCGTCTAGATGGCACAGATCCGAATCCTAATTTACCGAAACAATCATTCAATCTTTTAGCAACCTACACCATTCCACAAATACCGAAACTGAAAATTGGTGCAGGGCTAAAATGGCAAGACAAAATTACCGATACAAGCTATAGCACGGTAAAACAAAGTGCATATACCTTGTTAAGTGCCATGGCAAGCTATGAAGTAAATGATCATATTGCACTACAAGTTAATGGCAATAATTTAACCAACAAAAAGTATTTAACAGGATTGTCGGGGGGTCAAGGTTATTACGGTGCACCAGCCAACTATAATGTTGCTGTGAAATTTAAATACTAAGTGCTGTGTTTACAGCATTATTCAATTGTTTTAATGATTGCTTGTTGCATCTTTATGCGCAATAAGCAATCATATTGCGAATAATTATTATTTGTATTTAAGAGGTGCGCGATGCTCTCCTATCGTCTACAAGTTTTTTATCGATTAATACTTGTGCTATTTGTTGGGTATGCCTGTACTGCTTTACTCACATCGACCCTATCAATCGCATTACAACCGTGGTTTCAAAAACCCGATGCTGTGTATTTAGCAGCAATGATCGCTATTTTATTTTATCTCTGTTTTTTCATTATTGGGTTTTGTGTCAATTCTCTTAAAAAGCTGAGTTTATACAGCATCTTAATTGGAGTGGTTTTGTATGCCGCTTACTTTGTCATAGGCTAAACTGTCATGCAAAAATCTATTCGCCAATCGATGGCATGGTTACATTCTTGGGTCGGTCTTCTATTGGGTTGGCTGTTGTTTAGCATTTTTTTATTTGGAACGCTTTCTTATTACAAAAACCAAATTACTCATTGGATGCAGCCCCAATGGCAAAATAGCGAGATTTCTCAACAAAAAGCCACTGTCTCGGCATGGAATTATCTACAAAAAAATGCCTCCGATGCGCAAAATTGGTATATTTACCCCGCCCGTCCAGAACAGCCCTTTAACCAGATTTACTGGCAAAAAGCCGACAATAGTTATGAATCTAAAAGCTTAGACTATAAAACAGGATTAGACGTTAAAAATATCACTGAAGGCGGCGATTTTTTTTATAACTTTCATTTTCAGCTGTATGCCATTCCCATTGTGTTGGGGCGGATCATTACCAGTATTGCCGCATTTTTAATGTTAATCGCACTTATTTCAGGGATTATTACCCATAAAAAAATTTTTACTGACTTTTTCACGCTACGAACATTTAAGTCGCAACGCTCATGGCTCGATTTTCACAATGTCGTTTCAGTCATTGCGCTGCCCTTTTTTTTAACCATTACCTTTACCGGATTGGCAATTTTTTTCTATATTTATTTACCTTATGGACTGCAAAAAAACTACCCCGATAATTCACGGCAGTTTTTCCAAGAGATTGCAGAGAAACCGATTAAAACCGCGCAGCCGCCACTTGCCGCAGCGCCGATGATATCTTTAGCACAATTACAGCATATTGTTCAGCAACAGTGGCCAGACAATCCAGAGATTGAAAACATCCGCGTAAAAAAACCAAATACAACACAAGCCGAAATTACGATAAAACAAACCAAAGATGAAAGTATTACAATCAATAGCCCCCAACTGAGTTTAATGGGAAGCAATGGAACGCTGCTTGAAAATACCAGACGCGAAACCCCAATTAGTTCTTTATATGCGGGTGTTTATGGTTTACATATGGCGTTATTTGCACAGCCGCTGCTGCGTTTTGCATTATTTTTTAGCGGACTGTTAGGTTGTTTTATGATTGCATCTGGCATGCTGCTTTGGAGTTTAAAAAGACAGCTGCAAAACAAACAATCTAAATTTCATTTTGGCCATTATTTGGTCGATCGACTAAATATCAGTACCTGTGTTGGACTCCCCATTGCAACCTTAGTTTATTTCTATGCGAATCGCTTATGGACGATTTCCCAACCAACGAATTATGAAGTGGCGTGTTTCTTTTCAGCATGGCTCATCAGCCTAGTTTTGGCTTTATTAACCCCCAAAGAAAAACTTTGGCAAAGCCAATTAATCATTTTTATTGTTTTAGCAAGCTGCTTACCGTTTTTAAATATGTTCGTATTATACAAACAAGGTTGGGTTCAATCGGTGCAAGATTACCTGCATTATGTGCCTTTTGACGCATTTTTATGGGCATTTTCAGCCTTGGCCATTTTCATCTATTTGAAAATCAAACCGATTCAACAGCAAGCTCGACAAAAAATCGTGCAAAAAATACAACAGAAACAGAGGCAAACATAATGCTAATGATGATTCTAATCTGCATTTTTTTGGTCTTTTTTTGCGCCTACCTCATCAGCGATAAAAAAAAGTCCCAGCGTCATTATGCAATGTTTCAATTCTTAAGCCAGCGACCAAGGTTATGCCGTGGCTTAAGTATCGTTTTTTATTTGATTTCAACGGCTTTACTTAGCCAGTATTATCGCTTTTCAGTCGGGTTTATCAGCTTTTGGGTATTTGCAAGCCCTGTGATTTTTATTTTTATTTTATGTTCCAACCAATTAAGCTCAAAAAAACAGAAATGATTCCTATTTGCTTTTTATTTTTTGGAATAAGCAAATCATTTTTTATGACTGTTATTTTTAATAAAAGCTCATAACATATGCCCAGATTAAAAATAATGGCATATCAAAAATGGTTGATGCAATTCAATTTATCCTTGCGGGTGTACTGGTTGGGTTCTGTGTTGGAATTACAGGTGTAGGTGGCGGTTCGCTCATGACCCCAATGCTCATTGGTTTATTTAAAATAGAACCGCACATTGCCATTGGCACGGACTTGCTTTATGCCTCTATTTCTAAATTCTGCGGTTCGATGGTGCATGCAAAAAAACTCAATATTGTTTGGCCTTTGGTTTTTTGGCTATCGGTGGGAAGTATACCGGCATCGTTTGGAACGCATTGGGTACTTGAACACTATTTAAGCCAATCGAACGAATACAAAAAAGTCTTGACGATTGTGCTTGGCTTCATGCTTACGCTAACGGGTATTTCAATTGTTTTTAGAGCGCAAATTGAAAAATTCTTTAGCCGTTTTCGTTCACAACAAATTGAAAGCGAGCAAATTTCTTTTACAACCAACCGTGTGCTTTACATCATTATTATGGGGATTGTGCTAGGGGTATTCGTCACTCTTTCTTCTGTGGGTGCAGGTGCGTTTGGTGTAATGGCTCTGATTTTACTGTTCCCGAATTTACCCATGATTCGTATTATTGGCTCGGACGTGGCACATGCAGTATTACTGACCTTCGTTGCAGGCATGGCACACATGAGTTCGGGTAACGTAGACTTTCAGCTATTGACCTATCTTCTGATTGGCTCGATTCCATCAATTATTATTGGCACATTAATCAGCTCTAAAATGCCTGAACGCATGATTCGTAAAGTTTTGGGGATTACCTTATTTTTACTCGGTATTAACTTTATTATGCATCCGGTCAAAGAAAAGCCAAAGCCAACTTCAGCAACAGCAGCAATGGTTCAAAGCCCAACAGCAACAACACAAAAATAACTTTGGTCTAATCTGCACATTTCCGCAGGCAATTTTTTTCAATATAGCACCCTGATTTATTAAAGCGTGCTATATTGAACAAATATATCGCAATTGTATTTTCTATCAGTGACGGCAATGAATCCTTTACAGTCCAATTCTATTACCTCTACCGATATTGATGACATCAATATTCAAAGCATTCAACCACTGGTTACACCAGCCCAATTAAAAGCTGAGCTTCCATTATCTGAAACTGCCTATCAATCCGTTTTTAATGGACGTGAAACGATTCGTAAAATTTTAGATGGTGAAGACAAACGCCTTTTTGTGGTGATTGGACCATGTTCTATTCATGACATTAAAGCTGCGCATGAATATGCAGACCGCTTAAAAGTGTTAAGTGAGCAAGTCAAAGATACACTGTATATTGTTATGCGCGTGTATTTTGAAAAACCACGTACCACGGTTGGTTGGAAAGGACTGATTAACGACCCAGATATGAATGACTCATTTAATATCGAAAAAGGTCTACGTCTTGGTCGTAAGTTGCTGCTTGAATTAAATGAAAAAGGTTTGCCATGTGCAACTGAAGCACTCGACCCGAACTCGCCACAATATTTACAAGATTTAATTGCTTGGTCGGCAATTGGCGCACGTACAACCGAAAGCCAAACACACCGTGAAATGTCTTCAGGTTTATCTTCTCCTGTCGGTTTTAAAAACGGAACTGATGGCGGCTTAACCGTTGCAACCAATGCCATGCAAGCGGTGAAACATGGCCATAGCTTCTTAGGTTTAAGCGATGAAGGTCAGGTTTCTGTTATTCGTACCAGTGGTAACCCTTATGCACACGTGGTTTTACGTGGCGGCAATGGCAAACCAAACTACGATGCAACCTCTGTTGCAGATGCAGAAAATGCCTTAGCCAAAGCTAAAGTTAGCAATAAAATTATGATTGATGCCAGTCATGCCAATTCAAATAAAGATCCGTACTTACAACCTCTTGTACTCAAAAATGTAACTGAGCAAATTTTAGATGGCAATAAGTCGATTGTTGGACTAATGGTGGAAAGTCATCTTAAAGGCGGTCGTCAAGATATTCCTGATAATTTATGTGATTTAGAATACGGTAAGTCGGTTACCGATGGGTGTATCGATTGGGAAACCACCGAAAAAACCCTTCTAGAGATGCATGAAGCGCTTAAAGATGTCTTATCTCGTCGTTAAATTATTTCTATACGCCATCATTTGATGGCGTTTTTTATGAATGTCCTATTATGAATACTTTAGAACAAACACTGAGTAAAACATTAAACTTTCAATTTATTCATCAGCACTTATTTACGTCGGGTCAACCCACAGCAAAGCAGCTTGAGCATATTAAAGAATATGGTGTAAATACCATTATTAATATTGCACTCACTGACGCAAGCAATGCGCTCGCCAACGAAGACCGGATTTGCCTCGAACTGGGTTTAAATTATATTCAATTGCCGATTCATTGGGAATTGCCAGATCCCGAGCAAGCATTGCTGGTGTTAGATATGCTCAATTCTTTAACGCATGAGCATACCGTATGGCTACATTGTGCAAAGAATTATCGGGTGAGCGCGTTAATGTATTTGTATCGCCAGCACTATATGGATATGGACTTACCGTCTTCACAGGCGCTCATGCATCAAATTTGGACACCCAACGATACATGGACGGGACTGATTCATAATGTAGACTTGCAACTCAAGGGGCGACGTGCAACCCAAGAGTTACAACATTCATTAATGCAAACCAGCCACTTTGCTTAAACCGCACCAAGTAACACGGTTGCTGTCGCTAAGATACCCTCTTGGCGACCTGTAAAACCTAATTTTTCAGTCGTGGTGGCTTTTACACTAATCTGATCGACATCAACCGCTAAAACATCGGCAATGCTTTGACGCATTTGTAAATTATATTGTGCTAATTTTGGTCTTTCGCAGGCAACGGTAATATCGGCATTATTTAAGCAGTAGCCGCGATCTAAAATTAGTTGATAAACATGTTTAAGTAACACACGACTATCTGCGCCTTTAAACTCTGGGTCTGTGTCCGGAAAGT
Source organism: Acinetobacter sp. MD2(2019) (assembly GCF_035615615.1). NCBI lineage: Bacteria > Pseudomonadati > Pseudomonadota > Gammaproteobacteria > Moraxellales > Moraxellaceae > Acinetobacter > Acinetobacter sp. MD2(2019). The sequence continues at coordinate 249,099 of NZ_VTDU01000001.1, forward strand.
GTTGTCCAATATCGCCTAATGCCAAAGCCCCTAAAAGCGCATCACTTAATGCATGTAAAATCACATCGCCATCTGAATGTGCTTTTAAACCATGGCTGTGTGGGATACATACCCCTGCCAAAGTTACAAAATCACCTGGTTCAAATGCATGAACATCTATTCCTTGTCCAATTCTCATTTTAAGCATGCATGGTTCTCTCATATAAATCACACTGAATAACTTGTGTTTGCGGTTACGGATTCGCTATAGTAGCGCTAGCACTAAAGAGTAAAAGTATACGCGATCATGTCTTTGAAGTTTGCGCTGAATTTTCATAAAACATGCTTATCTATCTTCGGTTGTGGCTTTGTGTTACTACCGATAAGTGGACATGCTCAAAATTTAGATTGCATGTTCAAAGTGAAACAGCATCTGCTGTGCAGTGCAAATAATTTGGCCACACGCCAACAGTTAAATCAATTGCTTTTTACCACCTACATGACCAGCAATGCACCAACTCCACTCATTCACACCACACAAAATTTATGGCGAAAACGGGTTGAGCAATGCAAAAGTAAATCTTGTGTTGAACGACAATTTGAACTGCGTAATGAAGATTTAAATACTTACAATTCAATTAATCAGAATTTAACCCAACATTTTATTCAGTATCGGCAAGGGTATTTGGCAAAGCCGACTGCATATTTACAAATTCATCAGTTAGATCAAAACAGAATTAAAATTGAAGGCATTGCCTATCGTAATCCAAACAACAGTCAGGCCAGACAAAGCATTAATTTTCTAGCGTATCGTAATCAAGCACAAAAAAATGAAATCACCAACAACGAAACCGGTTGTAAATATGCCTTTAATTATCAAAAAGCCATTTTAACGGTCACGTTGCTCCAAAACCAAGCTTATAAATATTGCGACCGTTTTGTAGGAATTTACAAACTATACGATTAATCTGCATCTAGGCTTAAAATTTATTCAGTTTTTTGTTGTGCGGTAATAATTAATTCTGCCAAATTTAAATCTTCGGGATAGGTAATTTTAATATTATCCGCACGTCCCATCACCACAGCCACTGGCTGCCCTGCCCATTCTAAAGCACTTGCTTCATCTGTAATTGTCACATTTGCAATTAAGGCCTGTTCAATGGCTTGTTTTAGCCGGCCAATTTTTGCAATTTGCGGGGTTTGGGCTTGCCACAAATGAGAACGATCAACCGTGGTTTCAATCTGCTGCTGATGTGCCTTTTTTAAGGTATCACGCACAGGCGTGGCTAAAATGGCATGTGTTTGCTGGGTCACAGCGTAATCGACCAATGCCTCTAAACTCTGTGCAGTTACACATGGGCGTGCAGCATCATGTACCAAAACATAATCATCTGGGTGAGCGATCAACGATAAATATTTTAAAGCATTCAGCACCGAATCAACGCGCTCTGCACCACCTTCACAAAAATGCGCACGTTCGGAATGGCTGAGCGACAAGGTGTTCAGCACCGTATCGTCTGAGCGCACTGCTAACACATAGCCTTGTAGTGGTAAATGGTTTAAGCGTTCAACACTGTGTTCTAACACAGTTTGGTTGAACAATGTTTGATATTGTTTTAATTCAGTCGCTGAAAAACGATGCCCTGAACCTGCTGCGGGAATAATTGCCCAAAGTTTAGTGGAGGTCAGGGCTGTCTTCATCTTCGTTATTTCTTAAATCTTTTTTGCCTTCTGGGTCGACATAGGTCGATTGATATTGTGTCGAGATGGTACTCATTTGCACAAAAGTTTCATGGGGTTTAATTAAACCCAAATCTAAACGCGCATGTTCTTCAATGGCTTCAGCACCATTTTTTAAGTCATAGACCTCTGCGCCTAAAATACGATTTCGCTCTTTTAATTCTTGATTCACATCGCTTTGTTGCTGGATTTGTTGCATTAAACGCTGATGGTCGTAATATCCACCTTCGCTATACCAGAACATATATTGGAAGCCTGCGATCAAAACGATCGCAAGCACCAAAATAACGCGACTTGAAAAAGAATCAAAAACTTCTTTTACATAGGTCAACATAAAGCTTAATTCAAACCTTTAAATTCGGCTTTACCACGGTAAATTGCTTGCGTCATTTCTTCAATACGTAGCAATTGGTTATATTTTGCAACACGGTCTGAACGACACAACGAACCAGTTTTGATTTGTCCTGCTGCGGTACCCACAGCTAAATCGGCAATGGTTGAGTCTTCTGTTTCACCAGAACGATGCGAAATAACAGTGCTATAACCATTCGCTTTGGCTAAATAGATGGCATCTAAAGTTTCAGTCAGTGTGCCAATTTGATTGTATTTAATCAAAATTGAGTTAGCAACGTGCTCATCAATCCCGCGTTGTAAAATTTTTGGATTGGTTACGAATAAATCGTCACCGACCAATTGAATTTTATCGCCTAAAATTGAAGTTAAGTAGCTCCAACCTTCCCAATCTGACTCATCTAAGCCATCTTCAATCGAGATAATTGGATATTGCTTCACTAAACCTGCCAAATAATCGGCAAACTGATTGCTTGTGAAAGCTTTGTTGCCTTCGCCTGCCAAAACGTACTGACCATTTTTATAAAATTCAGAAGATGCGCAGTCTAATGCCAACATAATGTCTGAACCAGCTTTATAGCCCGTTTGTTCAATCGCTTGCAAAATAACGGTAATGGCTTCTTCGTTTGAACGTAAGTTCGGTGCAAAACCACCTTCGTCTCCCACTGCGGTATTTAAACCTTGTTTTTTCAACACAGATTTTAATGCGTGGAAAATTTCTGTGCCTGCGCGTAAGCTTTCTGCAAAAGATGAAAAGCCGACAGGTTCAATCATAAATTCTTGAATATCAACGGTGTTATCTGCATGTGCACCACCGTTTAAAATATTCATCATTGGCACTGGCATAGACAAAGTGGTTTGTCCACGTAAGTTGGCAATGTATTGAAACAGAGGAAGTCCTTGTTCAATTGAAGCAGCACGCGCTGCTGCAAGAGAAACAGCCAAAGTTGCATTTGCACCTAATTTTCCTTTGTTCTCAGTTCCATCCAAGGCAATCATTTTGTCATCAAGCGCTTTTTGCTCGAAAACATTTTGACCCAGTAATAAACCACGAATATCTTGATTCACATTGTGTACAGCTTGACGTACACCTTTACCAAGATAACGGCTTTTATCACCATCACGCAATTCTAATGCTTCGCGTGAACCTGTTGAAGCGCCCGATGGTGCACAAGAACGCCCCATCACACCTGACTCTAAAATAACATCTGCTTCAATGGTTGGGTTACCACGAGAATCCAAAATTTCGCGCGCACGAATGTCAACGATTTGGCTCATGAACTATTCCTCTGTTAAGTAATTAAACTAATGCGGTCATTGCATTAGTGTGTGTCCAACGTATTAAATCCTTTTACCAAGGTGTCAAGTTCTTTCAATTGCGCCAAGAATGGCTCAAGTTGTGAAAGACGCAAGGCACATGGCCCATCACATTTTGCAATATCGGGGTTTGGATGTGCTTCAAGGAATAGACCCGCTAAACCTGTCGCCATACCCGCACGCGCCAATGTTGTAATTTGCGCACGACGTCCACCGGCAGAGTCTTCACGACCACCAGGGGTTTGTAGTGCATGGGTTACGTCAAAAAAGACTGGCACATTCAGTGCTTTCATGGTGTCAAAACCAAGCATGTCCACCACAAGGTTGTTATAACCAAACGATGTACCACGCTCACATAAAATCAGCCGATCATTACCTGCTTCAAGGCATTTATTCATGATATGGCCCATTTCACGTGGTGAAAGGAATTGTGCTTTTTTAATATTAATAATCGCTTTGGTTTTAGCCATTGCTTCGACTAAATCCGTTTGGCGACTTAAAAATGCAGGAAGTTGGATAATATCGGCAACTTCAGCCACAGCCTCAGCTTGAAAAGGTTCATGTACATCGGTAATGATGGGTACATTTAACTTATTTTTAATTTCGCCTAGCCATTCAATGCCTTTTTCAAGTCCTGGACCTCGAAAAGAATCCAAGCTTGAACGGTTGGCTTTATCGAAACTGGCCTTAAACACGTAAGGAATTTCTAAACGTTTACAAATTTCGATATAGCTTTCTGCAATTTCAAAGGCTAAATCTTTAGATTCAAGTACATTCATGCCGCCGAATAGTACAAATGGCAAATGATTTGCCATTTGTATATCGCCTAAACGTACAATTTCCTGTGCTTTTAATTGTGACATTTAAACTATCCTAAGTTGCTTTTGCGATTATTTCGCCTTTTGGTACTGTTTTTTTGCAGCATCAATAAAACCTGCAAATAATGGGTGACCATCACGTGGAGAACTTGTAAATTCAGGATGGAACTGTACCGCAATAAACCAAGGATGTGCAGGAATTTCAACCGTTTCAACAAGATGTTGAACCGATGAATAACCTGAAATTTTCATGCCAGCTTCTTCAAGTGGCGCGATAAAACGATCATTCATTTCGTAACGATGACGATGACGTTCTGTAATTTCAGCTTTACCATACATTTCGCGGGTTTTGGTGTCTGCAACCAATTCAGATTTTTGTGCGCCTAAACGCATGGTGCCACCTAAATCAGACTCAACACTACGTTGCTGTAATTCACCGCGCTCATCTAACCATTCAGTGATTAAACCAATCAATGGGTATTTTGTAGAGCGATTGAATTCAGTTGAGGTTGCTTCAGGCATACCTGCCACATTGCGCGCATATTCAATCACGGCAAGCTGCATACCCAAACAAATACCCAAGAATGGAATGTGGTTTTCACGCGCAAATTGAATCGCTTTCATTTTGCCTTCAGTACCACGTTCACCAAAACCACCTGGAACCAAAATTGCATCTGCATCTTTTAACGTTGCAGCAACATCTAACGATTCAAGTTGTTCTGCATCTACATAATCGATTTGAACTTTAACGCGGTTTTGAATACCCGCATGCTCAAGCGCTTCATTGACAGATTTATAAGCATCTGGCAATTCAACATATTTACCCACCATCGCCACACGAACGGTATGTTCAGGGTTCAATAATGCTTCACACACTTGATCCCAATCGCTTAAATCGGCTTCAGGTAAATCATTGAAACCAAAACGTTCGCAGATTAAATCATCAACGTTTTGTTCAGAAAACTTGCGTGGAATTTCATAGATGGTTTTTGCATCTTGACACACCACAACCGCGCGCGCTTCAACGTTGGTAAACAACGCAATTTTACGCTTGGTGTCGGCATCGACATCGTGTTCAGTACGGCAAATTAAGATATCTGGCTGAATACCAATCGACAAAAGCTCTTTTACAGAATGCTGTGTCGGCTTAGTTTTAAGCTCGCCTGCCGATTTAATATATGGCAACAAAGTCAAGTGCATAAGCATGCTACGTTTATGACCAAGTTCAACCAAAAGCTGACGTACCGATTCCATAAATGGTAACGATTCGATATCACCCACTGTGCCGCCAATTTCAACAATAGCAACGTCATAGCCTTCGCCTGCGCGAAGAACACGTTCTTTGATGTTGTCGGTAATATGTGGGATGACTTGAACTGTTCCACCTAGATAGTCACCACGACGTTCTTTGTTTAACACGTCTTGGTAAACACGGCCACTGGTGAAGTTGTTCAATTTGGTCATTTTGGCACGGCGTAAGAAACGCTCGTAATAACCTAAATCTAGATCTGTTTCAGCACCATCTTCGGTAACAAAAACTTCACCATGTTGGAATGGGCTCATTGTGCCTGGATCGACATTAATATATGGATCCATTTTAACCATGGTCACTTTTAAACCACGAGCTTCTAAAAGTGCAGCAACTGAAGCAGCTGAAATACCTTTACCGAGTGATGATACAACACCACCAGTAACGAAAATAAAATGGGTCATTCGGTTTCTCGTACAATCAAGCCTAAATTAGGCATGCAATGCTGGACAATTTTACTTTACTATGCCCCCATAAAGCAAAGGCAATCCGCATCTAATCATCTAACAATTAATAATCGAATATTTTAACATCGTTTTTAACTAAATTTCGTCACACAACTGAACATTTTTAATTTCATTTTTATTGCTATAATAGATTCCATCTCTAATCCATCTAAAATGTTTTAAACGATGAATAAAAAACTTCTTATCTGTGGTGCAATTGTCGCTGGCCTTGTTTTGGTTGCGTGTTCAAAAAAAGAAAATGCATCAGAACCTCAAGAGCAACAAGCACAATCTGAACAGACAGCGCAAAATGCTGCTTCTGAACAATTCCATCCATTAAACAACAATGAGCAGACTGCGCCTGTGGCAACACCTGCGCCTGAACCAAAAGTTGAAGTTGAGCACCAAGAAACCAACAACACCACAACTGAAATTCGCCGTGAAACGCGTCCTGCTCAACCTGCAGCAACTGACGATAGCGATGCTCACGCAGCAACAGAGACACCAGTCAAAGATAAAACCCCTGCCAAAGATCCATCAGATGATACTCCAGTAAAAGCGGCTAAATCAGATGCACCGAAAAAATCATCTTCTGGCAAATTATCTGAAGATGATGCAGTGGCTGCAGCCATTGCCGCAGCAACACCTGCACTAAAAAATTAATTCAATCAATACACAAAAAAAGCATCCTCATTGGATGCTTTTTTATTTTACGCTTAAACCCTTCTATTTAAATCTGCGCTGCCAATTCAGCCCCCTGACGAATCGCGCGTTTCGCATCTAACTCACCTGCTTCTTTGGCACCACCAATTAAATGTACCGACTGCCCATGTTGTTGCAATTGGTCATACATGGCTGTATATGAGTTTTGCCCTGCACACACCACCACATGGTCAACCGCTAAAACCTTGGCTTCGCCATTAATGCTAATGTGTAGCCCTGAATCATCAATTTTGTCGTAACTCACGCCAGAGAACATTTGTACGTTTTTATGTTTGAGTTCGGTGCGGTGAATCCAGCCCGTTGTTTTACCCAAATTTGCACCGACCGCTGTATTTTTACGCTGTAATAAATAAATTTGACGTTCACTGGCGGTGGTCTGAGCCTCTTTTAAGCCACCAGCTTGTGCATATTCAGTATCAATACCCCAAGTGTTGTAAAATTTTTCTGGGTCAAGGCTGGCACTCACACCATTTTGTGTTAAATATTCTGCGGTATCGAAACCAATACCACCTGCACCAATAATTGCAACGCGCTGGCCCACCTCTATTTTATGTTTCAGTACATCTAAATAGCTGACCACATTAGCCCGATCTGCACCTTCTATATCTAAAGCGCGTGGGACAACCCCAGTTGCCACAACTATTTCATCAAAATTTTGCTGCATTAACTCATCAAAACTCACTTGATGGTTCAACCTAAGGGAAATGTGATTCGGCAATAATTCAATTTTGCGCTGAAAATAACGCAGTGTTTCATAAAATTCTTCTTTGCCCGGAATTTGCTTAGCAATATTAAACTGCCCGCCAATTTGCCCACTGGCCTCGAATACAGTCACATAATGCCCACGCTCGGCAGCGTGTACCGCAAAACTTAAACCCGCAGGCCCCGCCCCCACTACGGCGATATTCTTTTTGGTTGCGGCATCGGTAAAAATCAGCTCCGTTTCACGACACGCACGAGGATTAACCAAGCAAGAGGCTGTTTTCATGGCAAAGATATGATCTAAACATGCTTGGTTACAGCCAATACAGGTGTTAATTTCATCGGAACGACCTTGCTCTGCTTTGAGTGCAAATTCGGGGTCGGCAAGCATGGGACGCGCCATTGAAATCATATCGGCTTGCCCTGCCGCTAAAACATGCTCTGCCATTTCTGGGGTATTGATTCGATTTGATGTCACCAGCGGAATATTCACCAAACCTTTCAGTTTTTCTGTGACCCAAGTAAATGCCGCTCGTGGTACTTGTGTGGCAATGGTTGGAATACGCGCTTCATGCCAACCAATACCCGTATTTAAGATGGTTGCACCCGCCTTTTCAATGGCTTTGGCCAATTGCACCACTTCGTCAAAGGTTGAACCACCATCGACTAAATCGAGCATGGAAATACGATAAATAATAATAAAATTGTCGCCCACGCTTTGACGCACGCGCTTAATAATTTCTACCGGAAAACGAATCCGATTTTCATAGCTTCCGCCCCATTCATCATCACGATGATTGGTTCTTGAAACAATAAACTCGTTAATTAAATAACCTTCCGAACCCATAATCTCTACACCATCGTATCCGGCAAATTGGGCTAACTTGGCACAATTCACAAAATCATCGATAGTTTGTTGCACTTCTGCGCTGCTTAAGGCGTGAGGTTTAACCGGATTAATCGGCGCTTGAATTGCAGAGGGTGCAACAATTTCAGCCTGATACGAATAGCGTCCCGTATGTAAAATTTGCATGGCAATTTTACCGCCGGCTTCGTGCACAGCTTGGGTAATCACTTTGTGATGTTCAGCTTCTTCTAAAGTGTCTACTTTTGAACCACCCGTAAAAGTTACACCGGCATCATTGGGAGAAATTCCGCCCGTTACAATTAATCCGACACCGCCTTTGGCGCGTGCTGAATAAAAGGCAGCCATGCGCTCGTATCCTTGCGGCGCTTCTTCTAAGCCAACATGCATAGAACCCATAATTATTCTATTTTTAAGGGTAGTAAAACCCAAATTTAAGGGTGCAAATAAATGCGGATAATTAGCCATTTATAACTCCTTTTCGCTAGCGTCTTGCTTGCATTATTCTTTATGCAATTTATTGCATTCATTTATATTCGAAGCTATGCTCATTATGCAACTTTTTGCATAACCTCGACAGTCACGTTCTGCGTGGTTTTAATATCATCCAACCTTTCGACCTTTTGGATAATTAGGCTTTATGTCTTTAGCGCATGTTTTGTTGACCTCACTGTTAGAACAGCCCAGTACCGGATTCGAACTTGCTCGGCGCTTTGATCATTCGATGGGCTATTTTTGGCAAGCGAGCCATCAACAAATTTATCGTGAATTAAGCCTTATGCTGAAAAAGTCGTGGATTTCAATTCATCCAGAATCGGCTTCATCCAGAAGTAAAACCTATCAGGTGGAACAACAAGGTCGAATTGAACTGACCCAATGGTTAAGCCAACACAGCAGTCCAGCGCAAGTGCGAGAGGAACTGATGGTTAGACTCCGTGCCGAAGCACAATTGGGCAGCAATGCTATTTTCCCAGAACTTAAACGACATTTAGCTGCACATCAAAAAACCTTAGCACTGTATCAAAATATTTTTGAAAAAGACTTTGTAACCGAAAATGACCAAGACCGCACACTGTTCATTCATAAAATGATTTTAGAATTAGGCATGCGTATAGAACAAGAATGGATTGACTGGCTTGAAGCTTTTATTCCCGCGTTACAACAACGTTCAAATGTGACGGAGCAGTAATGGCATTGTATCGGATGTCGGATGGTGAAGATTTAGTTAATAAAGGTAAATAGAGAGCAAGAACTTGGGCAATTAAAGATCAAGAAGTACTGATTAGAGGCTAAACTCCATCTAACGTATATAAAATTATAAACTGAGGTAATTAATTATGAAATTTGAAGAGTTTAATGAACTGATAGATACGCTTTCAGAGGAGGAAGAATATGAAAAGGTTGATACAATTTTAGATGAAAAAATAAGTAAAATTGTAAAACTAGAACCGAATGAGGTTAAAAAATATTTAGAACTTTATGCATCGTTAGCAGGAGATGCTGAATCTTTAGATAGATTTGATAGATTATTTAATAAAGCAGTCTTAATGGGAAAAGTTATGGAATCTGAATTTAGAAAATATGAAGCATCATCACCATCTAATCGATGGTTGTAATCGTAACGGCTTTGCTGCATAAAGATTTTAAAGATAGATTTTTCCTAAGTTGCTCGAATTTAAGTGACAACTTAGGTATGAGATCGACCTAATTCTACAAATTTATTTAACACAGCTGTACGCGCATGAATTTCATTAATGTGTCTTTGAAACTTCCTCGCGCATGGTTTACCGCCTAATAATTTGATGCAATGCATCTTGGTTTCAACCAAACGTCTTCGATGACACACTGACCATTTTTCAATTATGCTTTGGGCTTGGCAGCCAACTTTAATAACAAACTTTCTTTAATTACTTGCATGACTGGATAACTGCGGGTTTCTTTTACGCCCGGCAATTGCCACAACACTTGCCCTGCAATGCGCCGAAACTCTTCCATATTTTTACTGCGGATTTTAACCAAAAAGTCGAAACCACCACTGGTCATGTGACATTCTATAATTTCAGGATAATTCTGCACCGCTTCGATAAAATCTTCTAAAACATGCGGCGTGGTTTTATCTAGCATAATCTCAACAAAGACCAAAAAGCTTGCATTGAGTTTGTCTGGGTTTAAATTTGCGTGATAACCTAGAATAAAATCTTCTTTAGTTAATTTTTGCACCCGAGCAATCACCGCCGTTGGCGATAAATTCACAGCTTCAGCCAATTTAATATTAGAAATACGGCCATCTCGCTGTAATAAGTCCAAAATTTTTAGATCAATTCGATCTAACTGAAAAATGCTCTCTGCCATCTGAGTTATTCTCTAAATAATGCCCATATTATAGTGAGATATTCACCAATTATTCTGCAATTATAGTTTTTATTAAATCTATTCTGCAATACGTGCTCGCTTAAGGACAATGCCATGACAGAGACACAGATCACCCCTGAACTTACATCGACTGCACCTGCATTAATTACCGATTTTAAGGCAAAAAATGACTATTTAAAGCAGATTAATCAGGCATGGCGCCGTCCTGAAGCAGAAGCCGTTGAAGAGCTGTTGGCTTTTTCAAAACTTCCTGAAGCAGAAGAGCAACAAATTCATACCTTAGCACATAGTTTATCTAAACATTTACGTGAACGTAAAAGTGCATCGGGTAAAGCAGGTATTGTACAAGGCTTATTACAAGAATTCTCGCTTTCATCGCAAGAAGGCATTGCATTAATGTGCTTAGCTGAAGCGTTATTACGTATTCCTGATGCGGCAACGCGTGACTTATTAATTCGAGATAAAATTAATCAAGGCAACTGGAAAGAACATGTTGGCCAAAGTAGCTTAATGTTTGTAAACGCCGCTGCTTGGGGATTAATGCTGACAGGCAAAATTATGCAAACGCAAAACCAGCGTAGCCTGTCAAGCGTTCTAACTGGACTTTTAGCACGTAGCGGTCGTGGCATTATCCGTAAAGCGGTTGATGTTGCCATGCGTATGATGGGCGAGCAATTTGTTACAGGCGAAACCATTGAAGAAGCGTTGGTGCATGCCAAAAGTTTAGAGCAAAAAGGTTTCCGCTATTCGTACGATATGTTGGGTGAAGCAGCATTTACCGAAGCCGATGCCGACCGCTACATGAATGACTATATTTCTGCCATTCATGCGATTGGACAATCGAGCAAAGGCCAAGGCGTTTATAACGGTGCCGGTATTTCAATTAAACTTTCTGCGATTCATCCGCGTTATCAACGTGCGCAATACGACCGTGTTTATGCAGAACTTTATCCGCGTATTTTAGAATTGGCGCGTTTAGCTAAACAATACGATATTGGCTTAAATATTGATGCAGAAGAAACCGATCGCTTAGAGCTTTCTTTAGAATTGCTTGAGCGTTTATGTTTTGAACCTGAGCTTGCAAACTGGAAAGGCATTGGTTTTGTCATTCAAGCTTACCAAAAACGCTGCTTCTTTGTTGCAGATTATGTGGTCGATTTAGCCAAACGTAGCCAACGCCGCTTAATGATTCGCTTAGTTAAAGGCGCATATTGGGACAGCGAAATTAAAAAAGCGCAAACAGATGGCATGAGCGACTACCCTGTTTATACGCGCAAAATCCATACCGATTTGTCTTATGTGGCATGTGCTAAAAAACTTTTGGCCGCACCAGAGTTTATTTATCCGCAGTTTGCAACGCATAATGCACAAAGCCTTGCAACCATTTACTACATGGCCGATCCTGAAAAATATTATCCGGGGCAATATGAGTTCCAATGCTTACATGGCATGGGCGAACCGTTATACGAACAAGTGGTTGGTAATAAAAATAACGGTCAATTGGGCGTTCCGTGCCGAATTTATGCGCCAGTAGGTAGTCATGAAACGCTGCTTGCATATTTGGTTCGACGTTTACTTGAAAACGGTGCAAATACCTCTTTTGTAAACCGTATTGCCGACCAAAATCTTCAAATTGACGATTTAATTCAATCGCCAATGCAAGAATTGTTAAAGCAAGAACAACAAGGACAAGAAATTGGCTTAAAACACGCCGCTATTCCTTATCCGCGTAATTTATATGGTTTAGGGCGCATCAACTCTAAAGGATTTGATTTAGCTAATGACAGCAGCTTAAACCAGCTCAATGATGTGGCAGAAAAATTTGCATCATTCCAATGGCATGCAGAAAGCTTAATTGCAACACCTGTAAATAGCGCTAACTCAGCAGCCATTGCGTTACGCAACCCAGCATTACATGCAGACGTAGTTGGCCATGTGATTGAAGCCACTGCAGCGCAAGCTGAACAAGCCTTAGCCCTTGCACACGCACAGCAAGATGAATGGCAAAACACACCAATTGCTTTACGTGCTCAAGCACTAGAAAAAGCAGCTGATTTGCTCGAAGCACGCCTTTTAGAAATGATGGTGTTGTTATCGCGAGAAAGTGGTAAAACTTATGCCAATGCCATTGCTGAAGTTCGTGAAGCGGTTGATTTCTTACGTTATTACGCCAAACAGGGGCAATCTTTCCCGCAAAAAGGTCAGTTAAATGCACTTGGAACGGTTCTTTGTATTAGTCCTTGGAACTTCCCATTGGCCATTTTTATGGGACAAATTGCCGCTGCATTGGTTACAGGTAACTGTGTCATTGCAAAACCTGCTGAACAAACCCCATTAATTGCATATCAAGCCGTACAAATGCTGCATGAAGCTGGCATTCCAACTGCTGCATTGCAATTCTTAGCAGGTAAAGGTGAAACCATTGGCGCGCAGCTTAGCCAAGATGCACGTATTCATGGCATTATGTTTACAGGTTCAACCGAAGTTGCCAAAATTTTACAAAAAACAGTGGCTAAGCGTTTAAATCCAAATGGTCAACCAGTGACGCTTATTGCTGAAACTGGCGGTCAAAATGCCATGATTGTCGATTCATCAGCTTTAACTGAGCAAGTTGTTGCAGATGTAATTAACTCAGCTTTTGACAGCGCAGGTCAACGTTGTTCAGCATTACGTATTTTATGCGTACAACAAGACAGCGCTGCTGCAGTTTTAGAAATGTTAAAAGGCGCAATGCAACAACTGCGTGTGGGGAATCCTGTGCGCTTAAATACCGATATCGGCCCTGTCATTGACCAAGAAGCACAGCAAAACATTCAAGCGCATATCAATAAAATGCAGCAAAAAGGCTACCCTGTTCATCAGCACATGTTTGACCAAAAGAACACTGATTTGAACCCAGGCACCTTCATTGCACCGACCATGATTGAATTACCAAACTTGGACGATTTAGAGCGCGAAGTTTTTGGCCCAGTATTGCATGTCATTACTTATGCTTATGGTCAGCTCGATGCGCTTATGCAACAAATTAATGCCAAAGGTTATGGTTTAACTATGGGCCTACATACGCGTATTGATGAAACCATCCAGACGGTGGTCGACTCTGCGCATGTCGGTAACTTATATATTAACCGTAATATTGTTGGTGCCGTGGTTGGTGTACAACCTTTTGGTGGTGAAGGATTATCGGGTACAGGTCCAAAAGCTGGCGGTCCATTGTATTTATATCGTTTAATGCAACAAGGCGCTTCAGCTGCAATGCAAGGTCCTTTTGCGGTTAAATCTGTTTTGGTCAAACAGCCTAAAGAAACGCTTGAAAATTTTGAACAGTTAAAAGTCTGGGCAAAACAACATTTCCCTCAAGTTGATTTAGACAAACCACAACCGTTTATGGTCAACCAAAGCTTTGAGCTGCAAGGCCCGACAGGTGAAAGTAACCAATACATCATTTTACCGCGTTCGCGTGTATTGTCTATTGCAGACAATCACGAACAACAGCTTCAGCAATTACTTGCAATTTTTGCAGTAAATTCTCAAGCGGTTGTCACTGGTAATGATACGTTCTATCAAACCTATAAAGATCGTTTGCCTGCACAAATTAAAGCAGCCATTCATGTTTGCACCGATCTTGTACAGGGCGATTATGAAGCTGTGCTACACCACGGTTCAACGCAAGCGCTTGAAGCGTTACAACACACCATGACTGAACGTAAAGGTGCAATTGTTGGCATTACTCATCTTGAAAATGCACAATCAATTATCCCACTTGAACGTTTGGTGATTGAACGAGCAATCAGCATTAATACGGCGGCTGCAGGTGGTAATGCAAGCTTAATGACCATGTCTGATTAATCTTCATAATTAAAGCCGATATTTAAACAATGCTCAGCCGTTTGGTTGAGCATTGTTTTTTTGATTTTTATTTTTTCGATGCAACTGTGTTTTACTTTTTTAAAATCTAAAAAACTCACCTACGTGATCAGCACATTTTTTAAAGCGCTTTGCGCTAAATTCACTTCGCGCTTGGCATGAATTTTTGTTACCATGCGCCTTTGTTTTTTATTATGTGATCTTTAGGTCTATGACATCAACATATCAGCAACAACTGCAAGCCAAAGTCGAACGTATTCGTGCACAGTTTTCTGAATATCAACCGCCTGCGTTAGAGGTGTTTGACTCGCCAGAACAACATTACCGCATGCGTGCAGAATTTCGTATTTGGCATACAGACGATGATTTGTTTTATGCCATGTTTGATCGCAATAACGCTGAAAACCAAAAAACAGTGGTGCGTGTTGATGAATTCCCTATCGCAGACCAAAGTATCAATGACTTAATGCCTAAGCTTTTAAATGCATTAAAACAAAAACCTGAATTACACCGCCGTCTTTTTGAAATTGATTTTTTAGCGAGCCTAAGCGGTGAAATGCTCGTCAGCCTGATTTATCATCGTAAGCTTGATGATGAATGGGAAGCTTTAGCCAAAGAATTGGCAGCCGATTTAAAGATTAAATTGATTGGTCGTAGTCGCGGACAAAAACTCGTATTAACCGATGACTTCGTGGTTGAACGACTTCAAGTCAATGCACAAACGTTTCACTACAAACAAATTGAAAATGGCTTTACACAACCCAATGCGCATGTTTGCCAAAAAATGCTGCAATGGGCGTGCGATGTTTCTGAAAACTGTACTGGTGATTTGTTAGAACTATATTGCGGTAATGGGAACTTTACCCTGCCACTGGCACAAAAATTCCCACGGGTATTAGCCACCGAACTCGCCAAATCTTCCGTTTATGCGGCAGAATGGAATATTGAAAAAAATCAAATTAACAATATTCAAATTGCGCGTTTAGCCGCGGAAGAATTCACGCAAGCGTATCAGGGTGAGCGTGAATTTAGACGTTTGCAAGAAGCGAAAATTGATTTAAAAGACTATGCGTTTGGTACGGTGTTTGTCGATCCACCACGTGCCGGCATTGACGATGATACGCTCAAGCTTTTACAAGGGTTTAAACATATTATTTATATTTCATGTAACCCAGATACGCTACATGACAATTTAAAAACGTTAAGCCAAACTCATCGCATTCAGCGTTTTGCCTTATTCGATCAATTTCCATATACCCATCATGTTGAAACTGGCGTGTTACTCGAAAAAATTTAAACCCGCTAAGAATAAGCAAACTTTTAGAGATCTGCCCCATTCATTGGGGCTATCTGTGATTAGACAATTGCAGAAACTATTTTAATTGATAGCTTCGTTAGTGAATGGAAATAAAATTCATGAATATCAATCTCACAATTTTGGCCCAAATTTTAAAAATAATTGGCTGTTTGTGCTCAATATGGGTCTATATCGATGCTTCGGGTCATAAAATTGGTAAGACACCGCAAGGTGGATTTTTTAATCTCGCCGCAGGTTGGTGGGGTACGCTCAGCCTTTTAATTTGGTTCATCACATTTCCACTGTATTTAAGCAAAAGAAAAAAATTGATGGGCTTAGCCAAAAAACACCCTGTTGAATCAAAAGCCAGAATGCTCAAAATCAGCATTTTTATTTTCATTTCTGGATTGTTCATTTTCCTATAAAAGAAAAAGTGAATAACTCTAGATTAGTCGATCTTCTAAGTCTTGGATGCCCCACTAGCCTTAAACTTTTTGACTTAATCAAAATAATATTAAAAATTAATGAATAATTAAACAGCAACTTTCATTTGAATTGGATAATTATCACCCACTTGCATGGTGTCATTTTATGGCGCAAAATGGCACTAATAGCTTAAGAGGTGCTAAATGTCTACTTTAGTAAAAAAAAGAGTTCAATATTCTGTAGATGAGGCTATTTCTGAATCCGCAGAGTATATTATTAAAAAAGCAGGACTCACCCCTGCATCTGTTTTTAGTATGGTCATGGCCGAAATTGCTAAAACAGGTCGCATCCCTGTAAGCAACCAAATCAGTGATGATGATTTCAATACAGCACAACTGATAGCACTTAGCCACAATATTCCAAGTGTAAAAGTATCCAATACAAAATCTGCTCAAGACTTTTTAGATGATGATGGTGGCTACTAATGGCACAAGATGTGTATTGGGCTTACGTTGGTTTTACAAATATAGCCGATGGTAAAACTCGGCCAGTATTATATATTCGACAAACAAAAACTGACTACATTGTCTTTCGTTTAAGCAGTCAATACGACAATAAATCCGATTTTATTAAAAGTAAATATATTGAAATTTTAGATTGGAAATTGGTTGGGCTAAGTAAAAAATCATGGATTGATACCGTACAGACATATCAGTTGCCAATTGATAAAACAAAATTAACTTATATTGGTAGATTGTCTAAAAATGACTATGAACGGTTAATCAATCATCTCAAAGAGCAATGACTGTTGGTTCAACTTACTGACGAATATAATTAAATTAGGTGGTGTTTCAAAAAGTATGCTGGCATTAGACGGATCCATTGTTGATATAAAAGAACACTAAATCAAACGCTTTGAAATGATTCTCAAGCTTTTTGGAGAAGTTACAGCTTCTCCTAAATCCTCGCCTGATGCGATGCCTCAATCGACAATTATTTCCTTCAATACCCACAGTGAAAAACTTACCAATCAATTGTT